>NZ_KV791104.1:209325-248695 GCF_001807855.1 Streptococcus sp. HMSC10E12 | reverse complement strand
GAGCAAGCTAGTGAATAAAACAAAAAACTCACCTACGGGTGGGTTTTTGTTTTTCTGGATACTAAAAACGACTCCAATCGGAGTCGTTTGTTTCGTTAATTCACCGTTACTTTGCCTGAATAATAATCTAGGGTAATTCCCTGTTGGACATTTGGAACGAAGACATTGAACTCAAGCGAGCCATCTGCTGACTTGGCTTCAAGATGTGATCCTGATGGAATCAGGTTATCTCCTTCATAAATTAGGGTAACGCGATAACGGACACGTTTGTTTTTATCCTGAGCTTTTCGTACCAGGCTTTCATAATAGTTTTGGCCTGTGGAAGTTTCGCTATTAGCTTGGTTAGCCCAAGCAGTTTGAACGGCAATATTTTCTGGATTTGAAGTCGAGGCATCAAATCCTTTGAGACCACCTACAAGTGCATAGCCCAACAAATGGCCTCGGTCTACGGCATGGCTATACTCTCCTGAAAGATTGTGAACTTGATGCCATCCAGCTGGTGTCCAAGATGTTGAGCCATTCCCTGTTTCTTGACGATTTTTGTACTGTCTAGTCGCTTTACTTAACAAAGCATTCGCAACTGTAGGAACCGTTTGTCCTTGAACCCTTTTAACTTGGTTATTAGCATAGGGTTTGCTAGATACCTTAGCATTAAGATTGGTTTTATTACCGTTAACAATATAGGCACCAGCCCCATTCCATTCTATGGCGTTTCCTAGTTGACTCTTGACAGAACTAGTCATCACCGTCTCTGCGAGTTGCTCTTGTGGCGTAGACTGCCCACTTGTTGAGCCGTTTGATTTGGCGGAGTTATTGGATTTTCCCGAGACTAGACTAGCTACCTGCTTGATTGGATTGTTAGGTGAGAGCTTATTACTCGTTCCAACGTAACCTAAAACTGCAATCAAAACCGCTATCAGTAACGAGACTAGCTGACGTTTCTGTTTATTTGTTAAAGATGTCTTTCTTTTTGCCATTGTTCTCTTTCTTTTATATGAATGTCATGACTAAAGGAGCGGGATTACTTCCCACTCCCTTTTATTTTCCTGTAAATTTAGCAACAATTGCCTGCCAAGTTTCTGGTTTTAAGATGCTTATCGGATCCTTGCCCTCTCCTAAAACAGCATAGCCTATCATCAAACCGATAGCTAGAAAAGCAAGGCCAATCACACACACACTTAAAACAAGTAATAATTGACGAAAAACATAGCCTTTACCAGTTTCCATACTAAGCCTCACTTACACGTGAAATATTTGCTCCTAGTTTAGCTAGTTTCTCATGGAATTGATAGTAACCACGATCCAAGTGTGTTAATTTACCAACAGTCGTTGTTCCTTCAGCTACCATTCCTGTAAGAATAAGTGCTGCCGAAGCTCGAAGGTCAGTAGACATAACCTGAGCACCTTGAAGTGGCAAACCACCGTGAATCATAGCCGTGTCACGAAGGATTTCTGAATGAAGTCCCATACGACGCATTTCTTCCAAGTGTTGGAAGCGATTCTCAAAGACAGTTTCAATCATGGTTGATTCCCCATTTACCACTGCCATAAGTGCTGTAAATTGAGCTTGCATGTCAGTTGGGAAACCTGGGTGAGGTAGAGTTTTAACGGTTACTGGTTTCAATTGAGAAACATCAGATTTAACACGAATGCCGCCTTCTTCTTCCTTAACATCAACACCCATTTCCAATAATTTTGAAATCAAAGGACGGTTATGTTCCAAGATAGCATCTTTGATGAGGACATCTCCAGAAGTCATAGCCGCTGCTACCATAAAGGTACCTGCTTCAATACGGTCCTGAACAACTGCATGTTTAGTACCATGGAGAGCTTTAACACCTTTAATCACGAGTGTTTCAGTTCCAGCACCTTTGACGTCTGCTCCCATCTCGTTAAGAAGAAGGGCCAAGTCTACAATTTCTGGTTCACGCGCAGCATTTTCAATGGTTGTAACACCATCAGCCAAAGTTGCTGCCATCATAAGGTTTTGAGTGGCACCAACAGATGGGAAGTCCATATAAATAGTTGCACCTTTAAGGTTTTCTGCTGTCGCAGTAATGTCACCACCAACTTGGGTAATTTTAGCACCCATTGCTTCTAAACCTTTGAGGTGGAGGTCGATTGGACGACTACCAATCGTACAACCGCCAGGCATTGAAACCTTAGCGTGACCATTACGGGCAAGAATAGGTCCAAGAACTACGATTGACGCACGCATCTTGCTAACATACTCGTATGGTGCTTGATCGAGAATTTCTCCACTAGCATCAACGACAACGGTATTGTTTTCCTCGTCAAAGTCTACAGCAATATCTAAACCACGAACAACATTATTCATCGTGTAAACATCTGACAAGATTGGAACATTAGTTAAGGTTGTTTGACCTTCTGAGGCCAAGATAGTCGCTGCCAACAAAGGGAGGACAGCGTTTTTAGCACCTTCAATGACAACCTCACCACTTAATCGAGTGTTGCCACCCTGCACAATAATTTTATCCATAAGGATTCCTTTCAAGGGTCATTTTCATCTTTTTGTATTATATCAAAAGTCTTTTAAAATCACTAATTTAAGAAATCGAGCTAGCCATATTCTGTCCAAAAGCTAAAACCGACAGAATAAAGGAGCTGATAAGATAGCCTAAGGCAATACTGATAAAGAGCAAAAAGAGTTTCAATTTACCAGTATTTTCAGTCGGATTTTTGATGATTTTTGCCCAATCAAAGAGGCTAATCAGTATTTGGTAGCTCAATCCTATAAATACAAGGTGACTCGCCAAAGTGACGAATTGATTAATAATAGTCATAATTTCATTATACCATAGAAAGCTAAGCTTAAACATAAAAAGAGGGTGAGACAGTTCTAAATCTGTAATCATTTAGTGACCGCTTCCACTCCTCTTCTCTTTATTTTTGAAGCTACTAGATTAGGGATAGTTTAAAATAATCTAGTGCTTATCTTACGCTCTCTAGGAACTGATAATTTGAGTTATGCTACTTAGTCTTCATAACCGTTTGGGTTAGTCGTTTGCCAACGCCAAGAATCTCTAACCATTTCTTTCAAGGTCTTCTTAGCTTCCCAGCCAAGGACTTCTTTGGCCTTTTCAGGAGAGGCATAGCAAGTAGCAATATCGCCAGCACGACGTCCTTGAATACGGTATGGGATAGCAATCTTGTTTTCAGCTTCGAAAGTCTTAACGAGATCCAAAACGCTATAACCATGTCCAGTACCCAAGTTGAAAATCTCAGCACCTTTATGACTCAAATTATATTTGACAGCAGCCAAGTGACCTGAGGCCAGGTCAAGAACGTGAATGTAGTCACGCACACCTGTACCATCTGGAGTTGGATAGTCATCCCCAAAGACGTTAAGCTCAGGCAGTTTACCGATAGCTACTTGTGTAATATATGGCATCAGGTTGTTTGGAATACCGTTTGGCAATTCCCCAATCAAACCACTTTCATGAGCACCGATAGGATTGAAATAACGAAGATTTGTGACAGACCATGAAGGATCTGATGCAGCTACGTCTGTAAGAATTTGTTCCATCATCAACTTAGTATAACCGTATGGGTTAATCGCTGATGTTGGCATATCTTCGGTCATTGGAGAAGGATTATTGGTACCGTAAACTGTTGCACTTGAACTGAAGACGATGTTTTTAACATCATATTCCTTCATTTTTTCAAGGAGTGTAATGGTACCACTGATGTTGTTCTTATAATATTTCAAAGGTTTTTGAACAGATTCACCCACTGCCTTGAAGGCTGCAAAGTGAATAACTAACTCAATATCTTCATTTGTGAAAACCTTATCCAAAAAATCAGTATCTAAAATGGATCCTTGATAAAATGGAAATTTTTTACCTGTAATCTTTTCCAAACGTTCAAGTACTTCTGGTGAACTATTTGAAAAGTCGTCAACTAAGACTACATCGAAACCTGCATTAAGGAGTTCAACGGTTGTGTGGCTACCGATATAGCCAGCTCCTCCTGTAATTAAAATAGACATTTATTTTTCCTTTCTTACTTGCCAGTGCCTTTTTGATCCTTTTGAATCGTTGCTAATTTAGGCATAACTTCTCCTTCAAAACCCTTCATGGCAAAATGAACCGAAGGCTCTTGTGTCATTGGAGATAGAATTCCTAGCTTCACTTGATAGTTCTGATCTTTGGAATAGGCGAAACCTGCCTTAAGTTCAGTTGTTTGATCTGGAAGCAATTCAGACAAACGACAATCAAGTTGTTGGGCTTGAAGAACCTTGCCATTAGCATTACACAAGTATAATACCACAGGCCAATCCCCATATAAAGGGGCAACCCCAGAATTTTCCAAATTAAGGGTAATATCAACCTTGCTCTCTCCTTTGGAGATTGCCAAACCTGACACCCAGAGGCGATAGCCCATATTCTTCAAGAGCTCCTTATAAGCAGCTTGCCCGTCACCAATATCTTCAGCAACCTTTGGACCCAAGAAGGTCAAATGAGCTGCTTTAGCTTCTTCTGTAAGCTCGTCTAAGTTATTACCTAGTAAGCTAGACATAGACTGTGAACTTGTCAATTCACCACCGATAGGAGCCTTTTCCCAAGCCTTAGGCATGGCTTTCAAGGCTGCTTGCTCTTGGGTTTGATCGTATGATCCACCATTTTGAATCCAATTTAACCAGGTTTTGGTTGCTGATTTGTCTCCAAAGACGTCATTATAGATTCCAAAATCACCTTCCAAACCTGTATCAAAAGGTCTTCTCATAAGAATCTTCGCTTTAGGAAAGGCTGGTTGAAACGGTGCGATGTAGTCCTTACGAACTTCTTTTCGTGGCAATTGGCGAATGCCAACATCTGAGTGAACATGCCACTCGCCCCAGTGTCCTAAGCCACCAAGTTCGATGTAGGCGATAAAATCATCATTGCCCCAACGCTGTCCCATAGCAGTAATAGCTTCTTTATAGTATTTTCTAAGCAGTTTATTTTGGTAATTTGGTGAAAATCCTTTACCGTAGGATGTGTTATAAGCATCCCCAAGGTCAGAAATTTCATTTCCCAACCAGTCAGGGATATCCTTATGACTTGATTTGCCAGGGTAATCTAGCAAGAAACGTAAGACGACCTGCTTGCCTTCTTTCTTCCATCGTTTGAACTGGTTACTTTCTTCAATCGTTTCCCAGTTATAATGGCCCTTTTTAGGTTCCAATTCTTTCCATGTGATATCAACATAGACAAGATGAACATCTTCAGAAACTGTTTTTTCTTCCGCTGAAGGGACATAACCCATGAGCGGATTCCCAAAACTCTTGTCTGAAAGCGTATATTCAAACTTGGTACCTGTATTTCTGGTATTCAAATACACAAAAATAGCATAAAGACCACTCGTAATGATGATTAGACAGATGACGAGCCAAAGTTTCTTCTTTCGACTACTCCAACTCTTCTTCTCACGTTTACTAGCCATGGTATTCGCCGTTGTATTGGATCAGCGTAAGGTCTTTGACACCTTCGATAGATTTAATATTTTCAACGAAGGTTAGGTCGTTATTTTTCACAAAGACTTCAATAGCCATCTCAACACTGTCTTTTCGCATGGTTTCAGACTTGATAAAGTGTTTGATGCGACCAAGTTCTTGAATAACTTTGTCACCTGTGTGCTCACCATCATAGTGAACCACAGCGATATACACCTTACCAGTCTCTTGCAAGCGGCTAAAGACAATAAGCATTAAAAGGATAACGATAGACGTTACAACTGCTAGGACATACATACCTGCCCCTACCGTAATCCCTGAGGTAATTGCCCAGAAAAGGTAGAGCAAGTCCATAGGATCCTTAACTGCGGTACGGTAACGGACGATAGAGAGGGCACCGACCATACCAAGTGAGATAACGATGTTTGAACTGATTGCCAGTGTTACCATTGACGTGAGCAAGGTCATACCGACCAAGGTCATGGCAAAACTGCGTGAATAAATAACGCCTGTAAAGAAATGCTGATAAACCTTATAGATAAAGGCTCCAATCAACAAGGCAAGTAGCAAGACGATAACAATACGTAACGGTGATTGTGTCGCATAGTTATCAGACTGCAAAATTGATTTTTTTATAAAGTCTTGAACACTCATAAACTCCCCTTCTTATACTAAGTTCTTCCAAACTTAGCCTTTTCCTATTTATATATTCCCATCTTCCCAGTATTCAAAACCATTTAGATACTGAGATTTTTCATAAGCCAATACGTACTTAGAGACAGCCATCATGTCTGCTTTCCCTGGCAAGACACTCTGGACAATCTTTGGCAGATACTCTGTGTATTTAACTTCGAAAACCATCTTTTCTGGATCAATGACTGGAATTGTTGGTAAGTCTGGATCAAAAATATCAAAACTTCCAACCGCTACTCTAACATTTTGGTCAAAGGTTAAGCGAACTGTTCCAAAGTCATAGACCCACGGCTCTCGCTCATAGTCAACGATGGTCCGTGGACGCATCATGTTACTAACGCATTCATAGTAAAATTCCTGACAGAGAGGATATGGACTTTTTAAGAGAAAGTCATAGTCCCCATCAATAATTTTATAAAATTCTTCAACGGTTAGAGGTGCATCCTCTTTCAGAATGTAGGTATCTACCTTTTTCTTACGCTCTAGTTTGATACTATTGGTCCCGAAATTATAGATACGAATCCGATATTTTTTTCGAACCAGAATACCTGCATCTTTTTCAGCATAGGCACTATTCCAATAGTCGTCAAAATAAAGACTCCGAATGGTATAACCACCATTTGTCGCATGCTTATCCAATTGAATCAAATGTTTAAAACGCTCAGTCAGCAGAGCCTTGTCTGGTTCACCGATGACATATTTCAACTCATGGCGAAAGGGCTTCTCTTTAGTCTTCATAACCATCTACCCCAATTTTTCCATCTTCAAGGACAAAGAAGCTCATGATACCAAATTGTTTTGAATTATCACTATTGACATAGTAGTCAAAGGCACGTTGTGATTGTCCTGCTTCATTAGTTGCAGTCACACGTACAAAATATTGTCCCTTAGGCAAGGTATCTGTTTCGGCACTGAGAGTTTTGAGACCAGATTTTTCAAAGACTTTGTCTTTAAATTCATAGTCCTTAGCTAACTCTACAGTGTAAGTCAACTTGCTGTTATTGAAATCGTAAGAAGCACCCCAACTTAATTTCAATTTGTTATTGGCCACTTCCGGCTTATTGATAAAGAATGGTTGTGGTTTTTCAAGACTTGTTTTATAAATCCTGTAGTTGTTCTCCAACTCATTTGGCAAATCTGCCAAAATCTTGTCATAATTGTCAGGAGTTGTCTTAGCATGCATTTGGTCAGGCATCTTAGCTAGGTAAGGTCTAATGACTGCTGCGTATTCATTACTCATAGAAGTAATCTTATCACCAGTAATCGTCTTACGTAGCTCATCCATCTTCTCATCTAGTCCCTTGCGGAACTCTTTTGATTTGAGCAAGCGTTGGAAAAGTTGGTTCCCCCAATAGTTGCTGACACCGACTTCCCAGCTATTGGCTTGGTCGCTGTCCTTACTTACCAAACGACGTTCATTCTTCATCAAGATACTATCGTTATCCCAAGGAATGATGTACCATTTGGTTGAGTTTTGTGGGCTATAGAGATACATGTTACGACTCTGTGTATCATCGTTACCAAGTAACATCTGGAAGGCCATCCAATATTGGATATTCTCAGGATCTACATACTTGTCCATGATGGTTTCAACCTTCACCGATGGATCGTTGAGCTTGGTTAGAAAATCAATAAGTTTGGTGTGATCATGGCTACCTTTGATTTCCAAAAGTTTCTCGAATTTATCCTTGTCGAATTTAGGATCTTCTTCTTTAACAATCGTATCTTCATAGCGGAAGAATTCGAAGAAGTTTGGTTTATAAAGGTTGGCATTTTCATCCAGACCATGATCTTTCAGATAGTTTTTGTTAATCTGTTCGACTTGCGTGTAGAGACCATAATCCTCAAATTTACCTGATGGATTGTCAGAGGTTTCATCCTTAACGTAGAGGTGAACAAAACTCGTTCTAGCACCCATGAGTTGAGGAATTTCTTCCATTAAATCATAGGACAACTTATTTCTAAAGCGAAGGGCTTCAGTCTGGTGTTTGTTAAGGTTAATGGTACGTTGGCCGTTCCACTCGCCCTTGTTCTTTTTAATCTTGATTTTATAGTTCTTTTGGGCGTTCTTACTTGAACTTTCCCCACGAATCTGAACACTGGCGTTTGGCACGTCCTGGTCATAACCCAACTCACCAGACACAGGACCGTCCTCATTACCAACTTGAAGAAGACCTGCTACTTGGTATCGTTTAACACCCATCTTCTGATAATCTTCAACAGAATATTGGTTGACCTCAGACCATGAGTGATTTTGATTTTCTGTAGCATCTCCTCGACGTACAGTCAGGTACATGGTCGTTACCTTGGTATGATCTTTATCATAGAGACTCTTTTTGTCTCTTAAGTGTACATTAGAGATATCAGTGGCCGCTTGTTTATCTACTTTTTTAGTTGTCACACCGTTTTTTGTCTGTTCCTTGGTTCCACATGCTGTAAAACCAAATACCGTACAGAGCAACAAAACCGCTGCTAAACTCTTTTTCCTATTCATTTCCCCCACCTCTTTTGTATGTTTTCTAAACGCTCAGTCCATTTTTCAAAATAGCCCACGTCTTTCTTAGATACCATGGTTTGGCTTCCTAAGAAATGATACTGAAGATCACTTGTGTATTTATCGATTTCCTGACCACTTTCGATGAAAAGAACTAAAGAAGAAATCAGGAAGGCATAGCCTAGGAAGGCTGAGTCCAAGAACTGAGAACCAAAACTCAAAACTACTGTCAGAATGGCAAAGTGTTTGGCAAGCTTCTTGGCACCCTTATAATCTGCAAAATACATCAAAAGCAAGATATTCACATTGCCTACAGCATAGAGACCATAAGCTAGACATAGCGTTAAGAAGTAACCATGCATTTGATTGTTAAAACCAATTGGTAAGTAAGTCAAAACCACGCTTCCGAAGAACATGATGAAAATTGTCGCTAGCAATTGTTTCCAAAAAACATATTTGAGCTCATTACTCATGACATCCAACATTTGAGTTTCAGCTTCCTGAATATCCGAAAGACTTCCCTCTTCATTGTAGAGCTTAAAATAACGTCGGAAATGCGGATAGAAGGAAACCTCGACAGACATAACGAAATTAAGTGTTGATACTAAAGTCGTTAAGTAGGCTAACATGGCCGGCACATCGTAGACTGGAGCTGTACGGAAGAAGCCATCAAAACTCTTACTAATTGGTCCAAACCAGTTAATAACAATATGAGCAAAGAGGGCCACCAACATGTAAAGTCCAGTCTTGGCAAGATCAGAAAATTGATCAAACCATTTCAAAAACTCAAAGGACATTTTAAGATTAGATGGGAAATAGTCATGGATCAGACGAACCATCCAAAACATCATTCCACCATATCCCAAACAAACACTTAGGAATATACCATACTTTTGATGTAGGAAAATACTAAGTAATCCAGAGATAATCGTCACACCAATCGCTAAAAAGAAACCTTTGATAATTTCTTTATAGGATTTAATCGCTGTCAAATAGGTAATGACATTCCAAACGAGACAAAGCTCACCAAAGAGCAAAACTCCCATAGCCACTTCTGCTAAACTTCGACTAGCCAGGGCTAGATAGAGCGCATACAGTGGCGTTCCAATCATAAGCATCAAGGCACTCGACGCATAAAATGAAGGAATGATAGTCTCAAACTTCTTCTCGTAGAGCATGTCCGCAACAAAGCGGGTTACCACCAACGAGAAGAGACTGGTAATCACAAGTGAAAAAATGATAGCGTAGGTTAAGTTCGAAAGAATATAATCACGCTCATTTTCACTGATTCCCGCTACCATTGTCAGAACAACGACACCAGCTGTAAGTAAAATCCCCAAAAGCATAGGACCGGTATACACAATTCCAGCATAAGCGTAGGCCTTTTGTTTTGAAAAAAGGTTATCCTCGTTGTAAATTTTACGTAATTCAAATCCAATACCGGCCATTAAACAGCCACCTCCTCATATAAGCGTCGGTACTGACCGATCATTTGCGGATATTGATATATCGCTTCAACACGCTTACGCGCAATTTCACCCATTTCAAGACGTCTAGCATCATTAATCGCCATCTTCTTCATAGCTTCTGCAAGAGGCCCTGTACAAGTAGGTGGCGCACAAAATCCTGCAATCCCTAGATTGTCATCCTCACGACCTTCTAGCAATTCTCGACAACATCCGACATCTGTCGTCACACAAGGACGACTAGCTGCCATTGATTCTAAAACAGAAAGTGGCAAACCTTCAGAAAGGCTGGTCAAAAGCGTAAAATCAATTTTCTTCATATATTCTCGAATATTAACACGACCAGTGAATAGGAGACGATCTCCCAAATCCATCTTATCGGCCAAGCTAAAACACTCATCCGCATATTCTTGGTCATCTATACCACCCATGATATGCAAACGAACGTTTGGCACTTGCTGAGCCAGTTCGTAGAAAGAATACAACATGGTTTTGATGTCCTTAATTGGAGCCAAACGTACCACGGCTCCAATATCAATCCAACCATCTGGTTCTTTCAAAGGAATTTGAGAAAAGGCATCGTAGTCAATCCCGTTTGAAATAACCTGACATTTCTCTGGATCACAACCCATCTCGATCTGAATTTCCTTGGCCTTAGTAAAGAGGCTGGTAATTTTTTGAGCATTTTGATAAATCGCATCAGACAACATATAGAAGAACCTTACCCACTGTTGGCGCATTGTAGGTAAAACCCACTTGGCACGAAGCAATTCTTCCTCACGTTCACGCGTATAAATCCCGTGTTCAGTTAAGAAGAGAGGTTTGTCATAAGTCAAACTTCCCAAAGTTGCAAGAATACCACCATAACCTGTAGAGATTGAGTGGTAAACATCTGCTTCAGGAGGTGGACAAGATAAAATATTTAAAAGTGGAAACAGCATAGAACGGATCGTGTGAAAAACATCTGAAAAAGATAGCTGCGTGTAGCGCTCACTACAGAGATCCTTCAAGACCTGAAAAAAGGCCTCACTACTCAAGAGATCGTTAGGAACGACCTTACCATCCTGTAAAATTTTAAACAAGACTTTCCAATCAGGTTGTTGACAAAAAACCATATCTTTAAGGGCTTGTTTTTCCTCATCTGTAAACTGATGTGGCTCTATGTCTTCTTCTTTATCTGGCACAACATAGTCCAAAAAGACTTCGTGTACTTCTACGACATTTTCAGGAAGTTCATAAACAAACTTTCCCTTTTGCTCATGTGTTGCCCCCACAACCCAGAGAACAAATTCATGCTCTTTCATTTCTGTAATATATTGATGCATCCAAGTAGAGACACCACCGTGAACATACGGATAGGACCCTTCAAGAATTAAACATATCTTCATCGGCATTTTCCCCTATTTTGCCTTATTTTAATGTGATGGTGACTGACTTATTCGTAGCCTCCAATAGGTAAAGATCACCCGTTAAATGCGTAACCTTACCATTTTTTACCTTCTTAACCTCGTTTTGATTTAAACGAACCATAAGGTAAGCATGATCATGAAAATTCTCAAGATCAATTTTTAGGGCGTCTTTGGTATATTTTTGAGAAACTTTCAAAATACCGTAACGCTGAACAGCACCTGCTAATTCTGAACCTGTTAGATTCCTGAGCGAAGGTGACATATTGTGGACCCAACTAACTTCCTTGTCTAAAGCCTTGTACATCTTTGCCCAACCCAATTCTGCACCACGATCGACATCAAGAACGTCATCAGGGTGAAGGAAATGGTTATTGACATAGTGCATATTCATTTCAGAAAAGACCGTCATCTGTGAGAAATCGTCCCAAACCGCACCAGAAACTGTACGTGGCTCTTCAATCATTCCATCAGGTGACACTTCAAACTCTTGCGAATAAGTGAAATCTCCTGGGAAATAGTTACTTGAGATAGCCTTGATTTCTGGGAAATCATTAACGATTACCTCTCGCCCTTCTTTTGAAAGGATATTTGATGGTGGAACGTAGACTGATTTTTGCGCTTTAGGAAAGAGTTGGTTGACAAAACGAATCAACTCAGACAGACTGGCCTTCATAGCAGCCTTATCCTTCCAAGTCTTGTAGCTGGCATACTTTTCACCATAATTAACAGATGAAGGACTCAAAGGTTGGTGGTTGTAACCATGATAACCAAGTTCACCGCCATTAGCCAAAAGCGAATTTCCAAAATACTTGAAACGATCTAAATCATTTTGTTGAACAATTTCACCATCTGTCTGGGCCTCATAGTTTTCAATGACCACACCTGTATGAACAATACCATACTTTTCGTGCAGCTTAAGAAGGTCTGGCCACCAAACATTGGTATAAAATTCAGACACAGACATGTCGTAGTCACGTTTAACGAAACGACCATCTCCAGCTGGAACAGGTGATGGGAAATCATCTATATAATAGGTAGAACCATTGATTACTGGATAAACTGTCGCTTCAGTTAAAAGACTATAGGAAGCGGCATAAATACCACGGACATTACGCTCATAGATTCCAAGATTGTCAACGACAAACTTCCCTTTGCCGTATGATTTTTCCCAAATCAACGGTGTATGAGAATCATCTGTTGTTTTAGCATGTACCTTAACATCACTTTCAAGTGAGACTTTTCTAGCTGACTCAAAAGGTTCTTCAATTTTATAATTGCGTCCCCCACCAATCATAAAGTCAGGATCCACGTAGATTTCCTTGACCTCATCCATCTCAAAATTGGAATAACTCACGCCGAGATTATGATCAATGGCATCCAGATTACTTTCTTTCCCCATGGTTACTGCAAAAAGTGTTTGACCACCTTTTTCAGTCCAATCCATTAGTGGCTGAACCTGGTCCTCCATTCGAGAAAGGTCAGTGACAAGAAGGACTACTTTTTTATAATCTGAAAGTGAATAGGACTCGTGTTTAGCCACATCGACTAACTTAGCTCCCATACGCATATCTTTTAGAATTTGCTCAAACTGTTTCCAAGCCCTTTGACTCGTCTCGTTTTCACTATCATAAAGAACCAGTGTATCTTTATCTAAATCCTTGACCACTGAGGCCGTAGATGGTACTTTTCCAGTAAGATAGGCTTCCTTACCTTGAGTTGGGTACCATTCCCCTTTCTTTTGAACAAAGAGTCCGATGGCCAGACACAAAATAAGGCCAACCCCTAGCAAGGTTTCTTTGCGGATAACATTCTTTTTACCTAATTTCATGCCATCACCTCTTTTCCTTGCCAGAAGTTCAAGAGATCTTGTTTGTCCTTAGAAAGAACAACCTGTTTGCCTTGCATCTCACGAATCATGTTCTTAAATTCATCAAACTGACCAGTTTGATAGTAATATTCCAAATACAAATAATACACATCATCCGCATTTGATTTAATTGAAAGCTGTGTCAAATGCTTTTGAGCCAAATCATACAAACCAAGAGCTAGTTCATTATGAATAATTCGCACTAAGTCTTTAGCAGTTGTTCCGTGACTAAGTTTTTGCAAGAGACGTTCCTCGTACTCCTTACGAAGCAAACCTTCCATTTGTTTACTTAGAAGTTCTTTAGAGAGGTAATCTTCCATAAAATCACAATACTCAGTTAAGAGGTCAAAGTCTGCTTCACCCTTTTCAAAGCGTTTCTCAAAGGCAGTCAACCTCTCATCGTATTGACTTGAAATTTCAGAAATGAAGGTTGTCGCATAGTGGACAATTTCACTGTCCTCATTTAAACGAGCCAAGTAGAGCAAATCCATAAAATGAGATGGATCGTCATTAGCCAATCCCATCAGTTGCTGACGAGCTTCCTTAGCCTTATTCAAATAGAGAGATTCTTCAAGAGGAACGATGTCTTCTTCAACCAATTCCTTAGGACGTTGAAAATCATCGATATTTCCAAAATCAATGGTCAAATCTTTAATTTTGCCACCAACTGCTGCTTCTTGACCACGACGGTGTCTACCAGGATTTGGCTTAGAAATCATATGAATCAGACCGGCACCAAAGAAAGGTAAAGCAATTGGGAAAATCAAGTAAAAAATGGTTAAATCTGATCTGCCACTAACAATGGCTTTATAGACAAGTGCTATAGATAGGAAGTAACAAACCGTTAAAATACTAGTAATTAGGACTGGAATCATTGTGCAACCCTCCCTTGATGACTAGATTGTTCAAGAAGTTCTGCCTTTTCAATGAAAGAACGACTCATTTTTGAAAGAACCTCAAGCTCGTTTAACACTTTAGTAGACATAGCTTCAAAAGGAACAGCCTCTACCCAAATGATAAAGGTACCCTCTGCCTTGGTCTTAACTTCCACGGCATAAGCTGGACGATTCTCAAGCAATGATTTATTAGCCCAGACACGTCCATGACCGAAGGCATCTCCAACTTCTTTAAAATCTGTCAAAGATACTTGCTTCTTATCGTTATCTCCCAAAAGGAGCTCATATTGGAAAGGACCACCACCATAAAGTGAAACAGGAGCATTCAAAATCTCTGAAACCAAATCAATCGTCTGTCTAAGAACCTTCTCAACACTAGCATGATCTAAAGTCACAAAGTAAGAATAGGCTTTTCCAAGACCATCTTGACTTGCCAACAAGGCATTTTTCAGGTCTTTATTTTCATTAAGTAATGTATGGTAGGATTGATTAAGGATAAGATAGTCTTCCTTAACTGTTTCCAATTGTTTATCTAGTTGTAGCTTGTCATCTTTTTTCTTCATTTCTACAAATCCACAAACCATAGCAATAAAGATATAGGCAATAAAAGCAACCCAACGATCCGTATTATATAGAAGCAATTGCCAGCTAGTTCCAGACAAAATTTGACTAATTGTCAAACCAATAATTGCAAGAACTGCTGAGAACAAGCCATAACCCATGCCCAAAACTGTACTAATCAAGACAACAAAGAGCAAACGTAGGTCGATCAATTGAAACTGTAACTGACCTTGAGTCATATATCGAAAAGCTTCAAAGACTAAGAAAGTCACGACAACAGCAGCAAGTTTCTTATTTCTCTTTTGCTTAACGATATTATCTACGATATTGCGGAACTTAGAAACACGTAAAGAACCTTTTCGCTGCTTTTGATAGTCTTCGTAAATATCTGGCAAGTCACGCACCAAGGCATAACGCATAAACCAAGCGAATCGATCACGCAAATCATGGTGCTTTTCAGGATCGTTATCATATTTCCTAATTCTTCTTTCCTCTAAGAAATGAACCTGCTTGTTAGGGAAATATTTATCCAAAGCTTGCAAGAGCTCACCAAAAGTCAGTTGGAAGGGATCCGGAATAATAATACTTTCATAGATGTCATTCCATCGCTCACATAATTTGTGAAGCAAATCTCCCAAGTCAGATAGACTGATAAAAGTCGCCTGACTTTGTGATGACTCCTTCAACTCCACCTGCTCATGATTGTCTAAACGTACAAACAGTTTATATAGATAATCTTCTTTATTAATGACTGAATAAAGAAAGGGACTATGCAGAACTTTAAGGTTGACCCCAAATTCTCGAGTCCAAGATAATAAGGTATCCTTAGTTGTCGTCTGTAAGCTTCGTTTCCCATCCTCAAGGACAGGACCTGTAATGTAAAGTAAACGTTTGTTTTTTCTATCTTTAAGACACTCTAACAATCTGATGAGATTTTCAATCTCCCCTGAACTTTCATGTCCATAATTGAGATATTCCGAAAAATAGATGATTTGATCATAATCATGAAAATCAAAAACATCTTCTAATTGATTGTTCTCATAATGTTTGGTATATACGGTGATTTTATTCTTACGAGAGTTCTTTACACCTGTATGACCAAAAATAAAAACTGCTTGATTAGGAAACGTTTTCAAAATGAAATCGTTTGTTAATCCAGCAGTATTACCAAGTATCAAAATATTCATAAACTTCTCCCCACTTTTAAGAGTGTCCCCTTAACTACACTCTCTACCCATTCTAATCATTAGTCTCAAGTATTTCCCAATAATCTCAAGACCACCATGTAATGCCTTTCTTAAGAAAGCTCTTTGAAAGTTATGGCCTCCTCCCCAATGAGTGAGCACGTAACTCTCATCTGAATCTCTTTCGAAGATTCTTAAAGATTTTAAAAATATAAGAAAGAACAAGATCATTCTAAATAAACATTAACGTAAATTAATATTATTAAAGAATAGATTAAATTGACTAACTAAATATCTTGTTATGTTGATTAGCTTCCCCAAGAAATCACAAACTAACCAGATCACTTTAGATTATCTAACACCTGTTAAACCTTATTTAAAGGTATTTCTTCTTACTCTATCAATCTAAAATGACTCTAGTTTTATAATTACATCGTCACTTTTATTATAGCAATTTATTCTTATTTTTCAACTCCTTTCAAAGGTTTTCACCAAAAGAATTTATCTATAGCTAGTAGTTTTTATCCTTAAATCACTCAATCCATAGGCTTTACAAGTGTTTAAAGTCAGAAAATTCATATTATTTATTTTCAAAACAAAAAAACAGAATTCAAAAAAATTAAATTCTGTTACTTTGATATTATTAAATTGAAAGTAATATTAAATCTTTTTAAGCTTCTACAGCCGCTTTGAGGGCATCTACCTTGTCCAATTTTTCCCATGGAAGATCGATGTCCGTACGTCCCATGTGACCATAGGCCGCTGTTTGACGATAGATAGGACGTTTAAGATCCAGCATTTGAATGATACCTGCCGGACGCAAGTCAAAGAGATCGCGGACAGCAGCTTCAAGTTTACTTTCAGCAACTGTCGCCGTTCCGAAAGTATCAACACGGACAGACACAGGGTTAGCAACACCGATAGCATAAGCCAATTGTACTTCTGCTTTCTTAGCAAGACCAGCAGCTACGATGTTTTTGGCAATGTAGCGAGCTGCATATGAAGCTGAACGGTCAACCTTAGTGGCATCCTTACCTGAGAAGGCACCACCACCGTGTCTTGAGTAGCCACCATAAGTATCAACAATGATCTTACGACCAGTCAAACCAGAGTCCCCTTGAGGTCCTCCGATAACAAAACGACCTGTTGGGTTGATAAAGAACTTAGTCTCATCATCCAAGTATTCGGCTGGAATAACTGCCTTAATGACTTTTTCAATGACATCTTGACGAATTTGGTCGTTAGTCGCTTCAGGATCGTGTTGCGTTGAGATAACGACTGTATCAACACGTACTGGTTGGTCATTCTCATCATACTCAACGGTAACCTGAGATTTAGCATCTGGACGAAGGTATGAAATCTCACCAGATTTACGCAAATCTGCCAATTTTTTAACCAATTTATGTGAAAGGCTAACTGGAAGTGGCATAAACTCTGGAGTTTCGTCAATAGCAAAACCAAACATCAAACCTTGGTCACCAGCTCCGATAAGATCAAGTGGGTCTTGATCACCAGTTCCACGAACTTCAAGTGCTTCATTGACACCTTGAGCAATATCTGGTGATTGTTCAATCAATGATGGGTGAACCCCTACAGATTCTGCCGCAAAGCCGTATTCTGCATTGTTATAACCAATTTCAGCGATAGTATCACGAACCACACGGTTAATGTCCACATAAGCTGTTGTAGAAACTTCACCGAAAACATGGACAGAACCAGTGTAGACAGCTGTTTCTGCTGCAACGTGTGCATCTGGATCCTCTGCTAAAATCGCATCAAGAATGGCATCTGAAATTTGGTCTGCAATTTTATCTGGATGCCCCTCAGATACTGATTCAGACGTGAAAAGTTTACGTTCTGACATATAAAATGTCCCCCTTTTAATATGAAAAATAGTATTAGATAGCACGGATTTAACCGTCTCCTAATAGGTAAAACGCTATGCTCCTGGTAGAGCTAAACGCCGTTAAAAAGTTACAAAGAACCAACAGCCAACTCTAGGATGACTGTTGCCTTATCGGGACTTAATAACTACCGTCCATTATATCATGTTTTTTCAGTCTAGTCATATAGTTATTTATTATCAAGCCTTATCAATAAGTTATAGTGAGCATTTTACCATCTTTTGTATTATACTTAGGATATGAAAACTTATGAACACGTTTATGACATCTTATCGAAGAGTCCTGATTTTGTGACGGGAGAGAGCTTGGCTAAAAGCCTTGGTGTCTCACGGACAGCTATTTGGAAGGCAATTCAAACACTTCAAGAACAAGGAATTGACATTACAAGTGTCCGCAAGAAAGGCTACTATTTAGAAAAGGGAGATATTCTTCTTCCTCAAGACATCTCTAAGCAACTCAACATTCCAGTCTACTTTAATCCAGATTCTAACTCTACCCAACTAGATGCTAAACATGGCATGGAAAAGATTAATCCGACGCCTGCACTATATCTGGCATCAAGTCAAAAGGCAGCCAAAGGACGATTTGAACGTCACTTCTTTGCCAGTCCACAAGGTGGTATCTACATGAGTATCCACTTAAAGCCCAACTGTCATTTTGAGGAGTTACCTCCTTATACGTTGATGGTGGCCGCTGCTATTGTCAAAGCTATCCAGCGTCTAACCGGAATCAATACAGAAATTAAATGGGTTAATGACATTTACCTCAACAACAAAAAAATGGCTGGTATCCTTACCGAAGCCATTAGTTCTATCGAATCTGGTCGCATCACAGATGTCATTATCGGGGTTGGACTTAACTTCTCAATCACTGATTTTCCTGAAGAGTTAGCTAATAAAGCTACTAGTCTTTTTACTTCTGAAAAACCAAGCATCACTCGAAACCAGCTCATTTCAGAAATTTGGAAACTCTTTTTAACCATTCCTACTAGCGATTTGGTCAAAGTCTATAAAGAAAAGTCCCTCGTTTTAGATAAACAAGTGGCCTTTGAACAAGCTGGAAGGACTTATACTGGTATTGCCAAGGAAATTGGCGATAAGGGCCAAC
The DNA here is from genome assembly GCF_001807855.1 of Streptococcus sp. HMSC10E12. Classification (NCBI taxonomy): domain Bacteria; kingdom Bacillati; phylum Bacillota; class Bacilli; order Lactobacillales; family Streptococcaceae; genus Streptococcus; species Streptococcus sp. HMSC10E12. Next base: position 229,659 of record NZ_KV791104.1, on the reverse strand, counting down.
TTCTCGTTCTTACTGATGATGGTCAGGAAAAATGGTTGACCGCTGGCGAAGTAAGTCTTACTTCTTGGTAGACTTGTCGGCTGCACGCGCAATGCGTGAAACAACATAGGTTGTCCAAAGACGACGAAACAGTAAATACCCAAAAAAGGCTGTAAAAAAGTAATAGCCGTGCTGTAAACTGTAATTAAAACAAACCGTTTCAAAAATAGTTTCAAGCGTAATAAACAAAATTTGTTGAACCATAAGATTATTATATCAATAGATAGAGCCTAGGACAAGCAGTCTAGGCTCTTTTCATTTTTACACGGATGGACCTTCCAAACACCCGATTCAGAAATCTATCAAATTACACTGGACAGTCACTCTATCTAACTTTCTTGGCTCGGACCTAAAAGGTCCACTGGACCTTTTTAGTCCTCTATTTCTACAACATCAGAGAGAAATTCGAGTTCTTGAGGGATATACTCTTCGCGATCTTCTTTTTCCAATTCTTCTTTGGATTTGAGACTTCGTGCAAATTCTGTTCGAAGTTTTTCAAATTCTGCTTTTGGAACAGCCATAATATTAGGTGAGAAACCGGCAGCTGAACTCATGATGTTGCCAAACATATCATTGAGATCACTGCGTTTCATGACCTGTTCAGCATTAAAGGCAGCATTAAATGCCAGGATGGCATTTTCCTGATTGGCTAGTACAGGCTCGGAGCCATTCAAAAGTGCCCTATTTTGTGGGCTAATAGAATCCAAGATTTCAGGCCAAGTTGCCTTTAGGGCATCCAGACACTGGCGTGATTTCTGAGGATTTTCCATGGTTTCACGCATAATCGTGAGAATCTTTTCACGATCTACCTTGTACTGATAAGCAGGTTTGACTTTTCGAGTTGGTGCTACTTCTCCTTGGACTTTGCCCTCTTTAAGAGCTTTACGTAGACCTTCAACTTCACGACGAAGACTATCTAACTCTTCTTGTAAATTCCCTGAAATTTCTTGTGAAACCTGAGTATGGGTTTCTGACAATTTTATAGTCAGCATTTCCGCATAGATTTTAGGATGTGTTCCAGTTTTAATTTCTGGCAAGGCACTTGTAACCAAGTCAATCAATTGGAAAAGTCGGTCTTGCTCCAGAGAAAGATTCTCTTCAAAAAGGGGACTATGGTGACTGTTCTCTCCGCCCGCTTTGACAATCAAAAGATCACGGAAATACTCCAAGAGATCCGTCGCAAAACGGCTCATAGACTTACCATTATCAAAAAGAGTTTCAAGATTTGATAAAGCTTGCGTAGTCTCTTGATTGCGAACGTTAGCGACAAAACTGTCTAAGGCTGTCAAACCAATAGAACCAGTGATTTCTTCAGCTACGGCTTGGCTGACATGATTGTCAGGAGATAGACTCAGTGCTTGGTCTAAGATTGACAAAGCATCACGCATACCACCTTCCGCACGACGAGCAATAATGGTCAAAGCTTCATCATCAAAGGTTAATAATCCTTCTTTTTCCAGAATTGAAGCCAAATGCTCTTTAATAGCTCCCTGCTTGATCGATTTAAACTCAAAACGTTGGACACGAGAAAGGATAGTTGCAGGAATCTTATGTAATTCAGTGGTCGCTAGGATAAAGACCACATTTTCAGTTGGTTCTTCCAAAGTCTTCAAAAGAGCATTGAAGGCACCTGTCGAAAGCATGTGAACCTCGTCGATAATATAGACCTTGTAAGTCGCACGACTTGGAGCGTAGGTCGATTTGTCACGGATTTCACGAATCTCATCCACACCGTTGTTGGAAGCCGCATCAATCTCGATAACATCTTCGAGACTACCGTTTGTAATATCGCGACAAATATCGCAGTGATTACAAGGTTCACCATCAACTTGATTAGGACAGTTCATAGCCTTGGCAAAGATTTTTGCCGCACTGGTCTTACCGGTACCACGTGGCCCAGAAAAGAGATAGGCATGGCTGATTTTCCCCGACTCTACCTCCTGTCTGAGCGTGGTTGAAATCACTTTTTGACCAACCATTTCACCAAAGGTCTGACTACGGTATTTACGATATAAGGCTTGATACATTAGTTTACCTCAAACATTCCAAATGTAAGCTCGGTTTTCTCGAGTAAAATTTTGATAAACGCTTCCAGATAATCTTGGTCTACGTCGTTATAGTCTCCTACTTGGTGAGAATCCAAATCGAGAACACCAACTAATTTACCATCTTTGACCATTGGTACAACAATTTCACTTCGAGCAGCGGAATCACAAGCGATGTAATTAGCGTGTTTGGTGACATCTTCGACAATTAAGGTTCTATTTTCTGCTGCAGACTGGCCACAAACACCCTTACCTAGGGCAATTCGAACACAAGAAACATTGCCTTGAAAAGGGCCAAGGATTAACTCATTATTTACATTATCCATCAGGTAGAAGCCTGTGAACACAGAATTTGGTAGAGTTGTATTCAAGAGTGCCGAGGCATTAGAAAAGTTGGCCAGAGCATTGTCTTCATTGGCAAAAAGTGCCTTAGCCTGAGCTAGCATTATTTCATAGGCTAATTTTTTTTCTTCGTTAGTCATAACTACCATTATATCAAAGATAGGTCCTTAAAACTAAGATTGACCTACCTTTTCTCCTTCCCTTTCATTTAAAAATAATTCAAGATCATGAATAACATTTTCAGGATATTCTGGACTAGAAATCTGATAAAACTTAACAGTCATCCGATTTCTGAACCAGGTTAATTGACGTTTAGCAAAACGACGCGTATTTTGCTTAAGTTTTTCCAAGGCTTCATCCAAGGTCTGATTCCCAGCAAAATAAGGAAACAACTCCTTGTAGCCTATACCACGAGCTGACTGGGCGTCAGGATAATTATCATAAAGCCACTTAGCCTCTTCCAAGAGTCCAAGTTCAACCATCTTGTCCACTCGTGTATTGATACGGTCATAAATCAAGGAGCGTTCATCATCTAATCCGATAAGAAAGGGCTCATAAGTCGTCTCAGTATTTTCAAGATTCTCCGAAAAACGATGAAGTTCAAGTGCTCTAGTGGCACGACGTCGGTTAATCTCCTTAATCTCAATACCCAGGTCATCGATTTTGTCAAAAAGTTCCTGATCAGATAATTGCTCTAATTCTGAGCGATAGGCTAAAACCTGTTTCTGGTCTACCTGTCCCCCTAGATGATACCCTTCTATAAGGCTTTGTAAATAGAGACCTGTTCCTCCTACAATAATAGGCAACTTGCCACGACTAACAATATCAGTAATGGTAGCCTCAGCCTCTGTTACAAAATCATAGGCTGAATAAGACTCATTAACATCGCGAACATCAATCAGATGATGCACTGCTGCAGCCTGCTCTTCAGGAGTGGCCTTTGCGGTTCCTATATTCAATTGTCGGTAAACCTGCTGGCTATCTCCTGAAATAATTTCTCCATTAAAGCGCTGGGCCAATTTAATCCCAAGCGCCGTTTTTCCCACAGCAGTAGGTCCAGCCACTACAATAAGTTTGGTTTTCATAATGTTTTCACTTGCTATTCTAGATATTTTTTTAGATAATATAAGCATATTATAACATATACGGAGGATAGTCTCATGGCTAAAAAACATTCATTCGCTAAAGGTGTCGCTACTGGTGTTATCGGAACTGCTGCTACTGTAGCAGGTGCTGTCTTCGCAGTTAAGAAAACCATTATCGAACCAGAAGAAAAGAAATTGGCTTTCATCGAAGAAAACCGTAAAAAAGCAGCTCGCCGTCGCGTAAGCCGCTAATAGTTAGGACCAGGGAAACCTGGTTTTTTTGATTACTTTTTTTAACACTTCTTCCATAACTAGGAGCGAAGACAAACTATTTTTTATGGCTCTTTGTCAACTGTAGTGGGTGACGAAAAGCTAACATCTAGAGAGGACCTGATAGGTTTTCTCTTTTTGTATGTTCAGAGTGATGAAAACACACTTCCTAAAGTTAATAAAGTTTCTAAAACCGAAGCCCAGACGTTTGATGTCTTTGATAAGCTTATTGGTCCCCTCCAATTTTGCATTTGAGTAATGTGTTTCTAGCGCATTTTTGATGTATGGTTTGTGTCTAAGGAAGGTCCTAAAGACAGTTTTGAAGTAATGATTAACCTTGCTTATATTCTCCTCTATGAGCTCAAAAAACTCATCTACCCTCTTCTCCTGAAAGTGAAACAGCAACAGCTGATAGAGGTTATAATAATTAGCGAGTTCTTCTGAGAAATTCAGTGTCTTCTTAACGACTTCATGTGGACTTAAGGTTTGACCAAAGGTCTTCGAGTGAAATGACTTACAAGATAACTTACGGCTGTCCTTTTGGAAGAGTCTCCAGTGATTTTTCAAGGCTCGGTAGGGTAGTGACTTCTTATCAAACTGATTCATAATGGCAATTCTTGTCTTTAAAAAGGCTCGACCAAGGTGCTGGATGATGTGGAAACGATCAATAATGATTTCGGCATTCGGGAAAAGTCTTCGAGCTAGTGGCATATAGGCTCCTGACATGTCCATCGTGATAAACCGTACCTTTTGTCGTACTTTCAATGGATACTTCAAAAAGTGGTTTCGAATAGTGGTTTGACGGCGATTATCAAGGATGGTTATAAGTTTGTTGGTCTCATAGTTTTGCGCCACAAAAGCGAGTTCACCTTTCTTGAACCCAAACTCATCCCAAGACATAACAGCTGGGAGCTTGTCATAATGCTCCTTGAAAGTAAACTGGTCAAGCTTACGATAGACAGTGGACGTTGATACACGAAGTCTTCTGGCAATATCTGTTAGTGACACCTTTTCAGTAAGGAGCTGTGCAACTTTTTGCCGGACTAGATTGGAGATTTGGCAGTTTTTCTCAACGATTGATGTCTTAGCTACCGTGACTCTCCTACAACTTTTACACTGGAAACGACGCTTTTTAAGACGTAATAGTGTAGGTGTTCCAGCTTGTTCAAGGAGAGGAATTTTAGAAGGCTTTTGAAAGTCATATTTGATCATCTTTCCTTGGCAGTGAGGGCATGGTGGTGCAGGGTAATCGAGTGTTGCTTGAACCTTGATGTAGGTATCTTTTTCAAAAACAAGAGAAATAATGATGTGTGGGTCTTTAATTCCGATTAATTCTGTGGTATTCTTAATAAGTCTCATAAGTTCTTCCTAATGATGGTTTGGTTGCTTTTCATTATAGTTCTTATGGGACTTTTTGTCTGCATTCAAAAAGCTCTATAATCTCTATGGTGGTTTTACCCACTACAGAAATTATAGAGCCTTTATTCGGAATAGTTGAGACCCTTTTTGATTACTAACTGTAAGATCGATATAGGTCAAACTTAAGTTGTTTCTTATCATTTTTCTTCTCTTAAAACCAATAAATTATTTCCTGAATAATTTGAATAAATCTTCACTGAACTAACTGATTCAACTTTTATCTGTTTTACCGAAAAATATGTTTTACTATTATAGCGAATATTGAAATCATGCTCAGATTCTTTTCTAATATTTTTAAAAGAATCATTATTGAGGTTAAATTCTGACTTTCTAATTGATTCAATATTTTCTTTTGTGCTCATTACGTAAATATAACCAGTAAAATCCTTAATAGCTATATCCATTTTTTCACCATTTTTTTGTTCTAATACTTGTTTTATCCCTAAACCTTCAGTATCTTCTTTGGAAGATTCTCGATGGATTTCTGATGTAACATCTTGCACTGTATCTTTAATTCCTAGACCACATGATATAAGTATTAATGAGACTAAAAAAGTAACCAGAGTCATCAGTATCTTTTTATTTTTCATTATCATTACTCCTTTTATTATATTCAAAAATATCACCAGGTTGACAATTGAGTTCTCTACAAATATTCAACAGTGTCAAAAACCGTATTCCCTTAGCTTTACCAGTCTTTAAAATTGATAAATTTGCTTCGGTGATATCAATCCTTTTAGCTAATTCTTTAGATGTAATGTTCCTAGACTTAATCACTTCATCTAATTTTATCTTAATTTCTTCCATATCATCAAATTATCTCCTCGTTTTCTTTTTGTATATGTTCTCCTTTTTTAAATATGATAATCAATAAATAATTCAATATCAAGAACAATACGTTAACTAAATAGTTTTTTATTGAAAAATCAAATAATCCACTAACATTAGTTGTGTTCAAGTAATTAATGATTAGGTTTATTAATAATTGAAAAATTGTTAAACTAAGCAAAAATAGGAAAGAGTTTTTTATATATTTTAAATTTTTAGTATTAAAATATATATTGTTGCTAAAATATAAAAGTAATATGCTCCAAATTTTTAATAGTTTTATAGTTATAAAGCATATAGCTATTGTCATAAAAAGGATCAACAAAGGAAAAATAATTGGAACTTTGATTATAATATTCCCATAATCAAATATAAAGTTTCCATGACTTCTCTGTCCTCCGAAGAAAATTCCCGCTACACCCACTAGTAATAGCAAACCGACGAACCAAACGACATATCGCACAAGGGATAGAATATAGCTAATTATTTTTAAGAATTTATTCATAAAAAACACCTTTATTATTGTGATACAATAATTATCTTTCTGAAATTATTGTATCGCAATAATCTATTTGCGTCAATTATTTTTAAATATTATTGGGACATAAAAATAATAGCCAATATTCGATCAAATCAGTGCATAACTATTTATTTTTTATATGAGTATTATCCAGAAAATCATATCCCCGTTTTGGTATGTAATTACATATAGTGGGTGGTGGTTTATTTATTTCGCACCTCCGGAGCGAAACGAACTGAAAGTCACATAAAAAGCATCTCAAAGCTATTCTAAATAGGCTCTATAATCTCTATGGTGGTTTTACCCACTACAGAAATTATAGAGCCTTTTTTATTCGTTTTTGACTAAGAAACTATGCTAGGAAATAGGACAGAGTCCCTTGTCATTTCAAAAAAACACCTATCTCGCAACAGGTGTTAATCAACTTTAAATAAAATTTGGGGCAGAATGTGGACAAAACGCTTTAAAACCGCATGGTTAAAGGCTAAAAAATGTCCCCTGCCGGAATCGAACCAGCAACGACTCCTTAGGAGGGAGTTGTTATATCCATTTAACTAAGAGGACTTATGAAAAAATCTGCCACGAGGACAGATTTTTTTGTTGAAATCTGTAAATTATTTACGGATTTCTTTGATACGTGCAGCCTTACCTTGCAAAGCACGCAAGTAGTAAAGTTTAGCACGGCGGACTTTACCGTAGCGTACAACTTCAATCTTTTCAACACGTGGAGTGTGGATTGGAAAAGTACGTTCTACACCGATACCGCTTGAAATTTTACGAACTGTGTACATTTCTGAGATCCCTTGACCTTTGCGTGAAATAACTACACCTTCAAAGATCTGGATACGTTCGCGAGTTCCTTCGACAACTTTCGCGTGAACGCGAACTGTGTCACCAGGACGGAATGATGGGATGTCAGTACGAAGTTGACCTTCTGTCAAACTTTGGATCAATGGATTCATTTTTATATACTCCTATCTTACTAATCTTAAGAGCAACCTCTGTGTCTCAGCGGATTAGCCGTTATTTTTGTGTGTCCATTACACACTCTTAGTATCTTATCAAAAAATTATCAGGTTGTCTAGTATCTTATTGCATTTCTAGCATTTTTTGTTGCCCATAAATGCTCGTCTTATGATTGATGAGGTAAGCAAAAGCCATGACAATCGCATAAGGAATTGCATTGACGGGACCAAAGACTTCAATGCCAATGAAAATAGGCGCTAAAAGGGTATTGGTACTGCTACCAAAGACAGACAGATAGCCTAGACCTGCTACAAGTGGAATTGGAAGGCCTAGAACTGGTGCTAAAACAGCACCAAGACTTGCTCCGATGGCAAACAAAGGAGTTACTTCCCCTCCTTGGAAACCAAGAGATAAGGTAAAGACGGTAAGGAGCAATTTCAAGAGCCAATCCAATGGATAAATGGTACCACCACCAACACTTAAAGCAATCAAATTCGTTCCAAGACCTGTATAGCGTCCCTTCCACAAAATCAAAAGAAGACAGGTTAAGACGACACTTCCTAATAGAACACGATAATAAGGATTTGGGAGCAGACTTGCTACTTTCTTTTTAGCTAGTGACAAGAGATAAGCAAAGAGATTTCCTACTAGACCAAAGGCCAGACCTAAAAGAGCTAATTTCATAAACGTCTCAAGGTCAATAGTCAAACTTTCGGATACAAAGTGGCTAAATTTTTCAAGACCTAAGAGATGGCTTGTCGTACTAGCCACAAAAGATGCAATAAGAGTCGGTACCAAGATTGGCAGACTTAACTGTCCTAGGGTCAAGACCTCAAGAGCAAAGAAGGTCGCAGCGATTGGTGTTTGAAAGAGCCCTCCAAAACCAGCTGCCATCCCCATGGTCAAGAAAATGCGTGAAGCATTAGGGAGCTTAAAGTAGCGACTAAAAGCATGGGAAACTGTGGCTCCGAGCTGAACAGCAACTCCCTCACGACCTGCAGATCCCCCGAATAGGTGGGTCAGCCATGTGGTCACAGTCACAAGTGGAATTAACCTTAGGGGGACTTGATCCTCCTCATTATGTCCTACCTTGAAAATCAATCCCATTCCCTGTGCTGCCTTGCCAGCAAGCTTTTGGTAAAGGTAAACTATCAAAAGGCCTGCTAAAGGAAGTGCTGGGACCAGATAAAAGATATGCTGGTCACGGCATTCCGAGAGTCCTATAAGCACGCGCCCAAAAACAGCATCAATCAGTCCAACCAGCACCCCTAACAAGATTGCATAAAGACTTAACATTACTAAATGTAAGTAAGAAAGACCTTGACTATCACTTAATTGTTTTACTTTCATTCTAGATGCCTACTTTTTTCCAGCTTACTTGCTTGATAAATGCGTGAACGCTTCATAATATCCGCAAAACTTGCGACGATAGCTTCTTTATATTCGGGATTAAGGACACTAGCGCCTACCTTGTCTAACAGGGCCTGCTCTCGTTCGGGATCATAAATCGCCTTTCCGGTGCGTTGTTTATAAGCACTTACTCGAGTTACCAATTTCATACGTTCTTCCAACAAAGCCACAATCTCATTATCAACGGTGTCTATCTGTTGGCGAATCTCATTTAAGTCCATACTGACCTCCTTTTTTCTCTTCATTATAACAAAAATGACCTGAGGACAAAAGAGCCTCAAGCCATTGAATTGCTTATAAAAAGAGTTTTCTTACCTGACTGATATTACTTTCATTAACAACCAAATATAAGGTTGCTCCAGCTTTTAGACGTGTGTCTCCATGAACAACCTCAGACTGGTCTTGAAAAATCTGAGTGGAAATCAAAACCCCGTCAGGTAAGGTTAAATCCTTAACCAATCGACCAGCCAAACTATCTGTAACTGGTAAATCAATCATCGTCGGGATATTATCAACTTGTTTTGGTTCGTGAGCAATCAGATTGTGAAGCATGGCTTCATAGACGGGTTCTCCTCCCATGAAATCCATGACGAGATAGGCAATCAGAGTCACAACTCCGATTGTCATCAATTGGTGAAGGTCACCCACCATCTCAGTCACTAAAATCATAGCAGTTAGCGGTGCCTTGGATACCGCACCGAAATAACCAGCCATACCAAGAATGATAAAAATAGGGAACTGACTGACTTGTAAGAATCCTAGATTTTCAAAAGCTACCGCAAAGACGCTACCAGAAAGAGCACCTAAAGTCAAAATCGGCAAGAAAATCCCACCAGGAAAACCTGAACCAAAGGACAACATACTCCAAATAAATCGAATAGCCAAGTAGAGGATGGCCACAGTTAGAGCAGGATGTAAACCATTTAGGGCAAGAATCAATTCATTCCCACCACCTAAAAGATATGGAAAATAGAGGCCTATAGGAATGATGAACAGAACTGCCAGAAGGCCATGAAAATGAGATGGCAAGTGGAAGATTTTCCCTAACCCTTGGTAGACCTTACCAATACGTAAGACAACCCACTCATAACCGTATCCAAGCACACCTAGAAAAATCCCCAAGACAATAAAAATCCAATAATCTTTCAAAGGAAATACGGGTAATTTTTCTGTCATAGCGAGAACCGGAACCTGACCAAAGATCCGTAAGGAAACAGCATTAGCCACTAAAGATGCCGTTAAAGCTGTCACCCAAACATGACGCGAGAAATGATGATAGACTTCTTCGACAACAAACAAAAGACCGGCAATCGGGGCATTAAAGGCAGCCGATAACCCTGCTGCAGCTCCTGCAGCAATCAAGAAGCGCTTTTCACGTGCAGAGAGCTTAAGACTCTCAGCTAAGCCCTTAGCAGTCATAGCACCAAGTTGAATACTAGGGCCCTCACGTCCCAGCATAAGTCCCATTGAAATCCCAAGGGCTCCACCTAGGAACTTACGCCATAATACTGACCACCAAGACGGATGTAAGAGCCCCATCAGTTCCCCTTCAACATGGGGAATTCCTGAGCCCTTGATGTCTTTTTCCTGCTTAATAAGGTAACCAATAAAAAGTGCAATCAAGAGATTAACCAGGACAATTCCCAAAATCAAAAGTGGATTATGAAGGGCGTCTTTGTATATAGCTACAGAAAATGCGGCCCCTTTGGCAATTAACCAGCGAAAAAGACTGACCACTGCTCCTGCCGTCACCCCCACTAAGAGCCCTCGCCAAACGGACCAAAGGAGATGTTGAGATTGCGTCCTAAAATCTCTTTCTATTTCATTCATAAATACTCCATTTTTAACTACAATAAAAGCAGACTTTACTCTGCCTTTTTCTTATGCTAATGCTTCTGAAATTTTTTCAGCGAAAGCTTCGAGGTTCTCTATATCTTCATCTTCAGCAGAAAGATCAACCTTGACACTGTCTGCTCCTTTAGTCGCCCCTGTGAAGGTGAATTGATTTTCAAATTCATCAACTGAGTGACAGAAATAATCGTAGAAAGTATCTCCTGAACCTACAACACCAAAGATTTTACCTGACAAATCGAGATCAGCCAAATCTTCGTAAAAGTCAACGATTTCATCTGGCAACTCACCATCACCATAAGTGTAAGTCGCTACAATACAGATGTCCGCATCTTCAAAATCAGCGGCATCAACCGTTGTACACTCGTCTACATCTACAGTGTGACCCAATTCTTCCAATTTTTTGGCAACGATATCTGCGATTTCTTCCGTGTTACCGGTCATACTGGCATAAACGATTTTTGCTAAAGCCATAATGTCCTCCAAAATAATAAATTAGCTATATTATATCATATTTCTTCAGAAAATAAATGACCTAATAACTCAAAAAAACTGCCCTGATTGGCAGTTTTAAATTGACATTAATTCTTCTTTTTAGACTTTTCTTAGGTGAGTGCGGACGCTAGCGACTTCCTTCGGAATTCCATAGCTAAGTTTTGAGCCTAATGCCTCAAAACTTCCGAGTGCCTAAAGCTTTTAAACTTTAGGCACTTTTCTCACAACGAAAAGTCTTGTCTACAGCTCGCTCTGAAATTATTAAAGGAACTATCTCATTTCATCTACAGAAATTAGTCTATGTTTTGATAGCCAAGTCACTTGTTAGAGGAAACTAAAACTGCCCATTAGGACAGTTTTAGATTTTGTAAAAGTTCAAAATGTCGATAGACTAGCCATAAGCCAACACCAACTAACAGAATGATAATCACTGCTCTCATGAGACCTCTAAGAAAAGTCAAGAGCCAAGTGAGAAGCATAGAGGTGATTAGCCAACTCCATCCAGAAGCACTGTAAAGGGTTTGAATACTCTCTATGGAATGACTAGTCAGCGTTTTTACCCAAGTGGGAATATAAATCCAAATGCCATCACCTGATAGGCCCAAACGATTGGCAATCATGGTTCCTGTTGTTTGCAACCAAGTAAAGACCCCAGCATTGAAAAGAAAAAGGAAGGTTTGCATGGGGTAACGTCTAGCAAGGCGTTTCAAATAGCGCATGACAGCCCCTCCTTAATTAGCATAAAGAGCATGGACCGTATCGATATCCACCTGTTGAATCCCGTAATAAGATCCTGCTGATTGCATAACGGATGTCTTAGAGTCATCATGGTCTAAGCCAATGGCATGTCCCAATTCGTGTTCAGCCGTATTCACAATACGCTTGTGAGTATAACCAAAATCACTATTCAAGAGGAAATAACGGTTCAACTTCACATCAACATGAGTGATGCGGTTGGTCAAAACATTGGTTTGAGTGTCTGCTAAACCTGCTGCCTGTGAATTCGCATCAGAGTAGTCTGTCGCAACAATGTCAGCTGTTGAGGCATCATCAGTTAAAGTAAAAATGAAAGCACCCGTGTTATTCCAGTTGGTAATAGCTTCCTTATAAGCAGCTACCAAGGTTTCATCGGTAGATTGAATATAGATGCTGGCAGTATTTTGTGCCCATCTAGCTCCATTAGACTCTGGAATGGTATCTGTCGTTGATAGGTTAGAGACAACCTTTTCAACATCACTAGTACTGGTACCACTAAACCCCAGCTCTACTTGATGAAAGGCTTGGTTAATGTTTGTGGCTAAGGTACTTGAAGAATTATTGGCATAGTAGACGAGTCCATAACCAATAAGGGCTAGGACTAGGGCAAGTTTAAATATAGCCCAAATAAGATTCCAAATAAATTGTAAAAGAAGTTTGGGAATATAGAAGATTACTCTGAATAATTTTTTCATTATTGAGCCTCCTTTTCGAAACTTCCCCTAGTATATCAAGCTCTAATAGTTCTGACAAGTAAAAAATATCACTTTAAGCTTTTATCATCTCTTTGATAAGATGTTACAAACTTGACCTATTAAGACAAACGTTCTTCTTTAACGTAATCAATAGGTAACCATTCTAAGTAGGCTTCTAGTTGTTTTTCCCAATAATACCATTCATGTCTTCCATGGTCCGTGCGGTAGTCAATGTCCAAACCAAGAGCTTTCAAATCAGCTACTGCTTTGTTTTGAGAGTCAAAAAGGAAATCCTCAAGACCACACCAGGCAAAGAATTTGGTTTTCTTGTCATGTTGTTTGGCTAGATTGACCAGTTTATGCTGCTCAATGTCTTTTCCTTCTAAATCTCCAAAGACACCTTGCCAGTATTCCTTAGACTCACTCGTTTCATCAGTAATCATCTCCACTGATAATCCAAGGGCACCAGAGAAGGAACCCGCACAAGCAAAGTTATTTGTCGTTAAGGCGAGTTTGAAAGACCCATAGCCACCCATAGAAAGTCCAGCGATAAAAGTCTTTTCACGCTTCTTAGTCATACTTGGGAAGAAACGTTGCATGACTTGAGGAAGCTCCTTAGCAATGGCATCGTAATACTTAACACCGTATTTGGTATTTGTATACCATCCATTTTCAGAGTTAGGCATAATAACGATAAGATTAGTCTTACGAAGGAGACGCTGAATATTGGTACGAAAGGCCCAAGAATTATGATTTCCCCCCATGCCATGAAGGAGATAGAGAACCGGAATGTCCGTATCACTTTCCGTTTCAGCAATCTGGTCGCGGTCTGGATATATGACATCTACTTGACGGTACTGTCCTAGAACATCTGAAGAGTATTCAATTTGAAAAAAAGCCATTGTATTTTCCTTTCTAAATGTCAGAAAAGCTGGGGTATCCCAGCTTCTGCTTTAAGATGAAAATCTTGTTGAGATTTACCTCTATTTCGATGAATGCAAGTAAGACGCTCACATCCTTATTGTAACATCAATGATTAACGTACTTCCATGACTACCGGAAGAATCGCTGGGCGACGTTTAGTTTGGTCAAAGAGGAACTTGGCTACATCGTCTCGAACAGCTCCTTTAAGTTCACCCCAATCGAAGCTGTCTCCTGCCAAGTAATTTTCAACTGTAGCATTGACAATGTCAGCTGCCTCACGGAGAATGTCACGGCTCTTCTTAACATAGACGAACCCACGTGTATTCACACGCGCTTTAGAGACAATCTTACGTTCCTTCTTGTTCACAGTAATAGCTACGATAAAGATACCATCTTCAGACAAGACCTTGCGGTCACGAAGGACGATATTACCCACATCACCAATGGCATTACCGTCGATCATCACATCACCAGCTGGAACAGCTCCTTCATGAAGGAAACCTTGATCTTCAGACAAGTGCATGATATCACCGCGTTTAACGATATAAATATTTTCTGGAAGAATACCAACATCCAAGGCTAACTCTGCATGGGCTTGAAGGTCACGGTACTCACCTTGGACAGGGAAGAGATACTGTGGACGAAGGAGATTAATCATCAATTGAAGTTCACGAGCATTGGCATGTCCAGATACACGAAGGCTCTGCGTAATCATCTTAACAGTTCCACCAGCCTTATAGATAGCGTTGTTGACACGTGCCACTACAGCTTCTTTAGCAATGCTTGGAGTTGTTACGATATAAACCAGATCTCCATCCTTAATTTGAACGTAACGGTGACGACCAACAGCCATCTTTTGGAGACCATCGATTGGTTCACCCATACGACCATTTTCAAGGATAATCAACTCGTGGTCTTCAAACTTGTTCATGTCTTTTGGTTTGACAATAAGTTTTTCATGCTCCACAGTCAATTTTTTGAGACGGATGGCTGTGCGGACAATATTTTCAACGTCAAACCCAGTAAGAACAACGCGACGTCCGTGATCAGCTGCTGAATCGAAGACTTGTTGAATACGTACCAAGTTTGAGGCAACTGCAGCAACAATAACACGTCCTTCTGCATCGGCAATGACTTGGTCAATTTCTTGACCAACTTCTGCTTCCGAAGCTGTTTGTTCAGTACTTGTCGCATTTGCTGAATCTGACAAGAGGGCCAAAACACCTTCACGGCCGATTTCAGCCAAACGACCTAAATCAGTTTTGTAGTAAGGACGGGCAGCTTGGTCAAACTTGAAGTCACCAGTATAGACAATATTACCTTGGTCAGTTCCAAGAACAATCCCCATTGATTCTGGAATAGAGTGCGTTGTTTTGAAGAATGAAACTTCAGCATTCTCAAATTCAATTTCAGTTTCTGCGTCAATAACATGGAAATTATTGAATTTCTTAACGCCAGCATTCTTCACAAAAAGCTTAGCCAACTCAATTGTGAGTGATGATCCAAAAACTGGTGCTTTGACTTCTTGCAAGATATAAGGTAGGGCACCAATGGCATCAGCATGTCCATGCGTCAAGAAAATCCCTTGGATACGATCTCTATTTTCAATCAAGTAATCTAAGTTAGGAATGACAAAGTCAACACCTAGTTGTTCATTTTCAGGATACTTTAGACCAGCATCCAAGATAAAGATAGAGTCGTTAATCTCAACAATATAGAGGTTCTTAGCATTTTCACGTACTCCACCTAGGGCAATAATTTTAATATCGCTCATGCTTGTTTTTCTCCTTTTTAGTTTGACTCTCTTCTAGAGCCTATTTTTACAGACGGTCCAAGAAGCTGAACGTTCGTGCGAACAGTCTCCTTGTCGATTTACAGGCCACAACAAAAAGTTGCATACTCTTTAAGTATACAACTTTTTAGCTTATTTTACAATTTAGAGTCAGACGAGACTTACTCAAACATAGCGTAGTAGTCTGTGATATCTAATTGACCTTTTTCTTCCTTGGTAAGGTCTTTAATGATTTGACCATCCTTCATAACGATAAGACGATTTCCGTATTTAAGGGCATCTTCCATATGGTGAGTAATCATCAAGGCTGTCAAGTGGTCGCCCGTCACAAACTCATCGGTCAACTCCATGAGAGCCACACTTGTCTTAGGATCCAAGGCTGCGGTATGTTCGTCTAAGAGCAAGAGCTCAGGACGTTTAAGTGTCGCCATCAAAAGACTGAGTGCTTGACGCTGACCCCCTGAGAGGAGACCTGCTGGTGTATCTAAGTGTTTTTCTAAACCATTACTGATACGTTCAATCAGACCTTGAAATTCCTCTGTGTAGAGATGAATTTGGCGTGATTTAAGACCTCGTTTTTCGCCACGGTATTTGGCAATCAAAAGATTTTCTGCAACCGTCATACGAGGTGCTGTTCCCATTTTAGGATCTTGGAAGACCCGTGAGAGGTACTTGGCACGTTTCTCAGCAGGCAGAGACGTAACATCCTCACCCATGATGAAAATCTGACCACTGGTCAACATGAGGGTCCCTGCAATGACATTGAAGAGGGTTGATTTTCCAGCACCATTTCCACCAAGAATGGTAATAAAATCACCTTCTCTAATGGTAAGATTGACATGGTCCAGGATGGTTTTTTCGGTATCAAAACCATTATTAACCTTAACAGTCGCATCTTTAAGTTCTACAATAGCTGTCATCGTGATAAGGTCACCCCCTTAAAGAATTTTCGGCGTAGGACAGGCGAGATCAAGCAAATGGCCAGAACAATCGCACTAAAGAGTTTGAGGTAGTTCGTGTTAAAGCCAAGAGCGATAACTGCTGTCAAAAGGAACTGATAGAGGATTGAACCAATACAGATGGCAATCAAACGTTCCAACAGAGTCAAGTTAGTCGCATAGAGGACCTCACCAATGATGATGCTGGCAAGACCAATGACGATAACACCAATACCTTTAGAAACATCGGCATAACCGTCCTGTTGGCTAATCAAGGCTCCTGAGAGGGCAATGATACCGTTTGAGATAACAAGACCCATCACTTCCATATTGTCTGTGTTGATACCAAAAGATTTGGCCATGTCTCTATTATCACCTGTGGCAATATATGCTTGTCCTAGGCGCGTGTTAAGAAAGGCAATCAAGGCAGTGATAACAATGGTTACAGCAATGAGACCAACAATCAAGAGGTTGTAGTCCTTGCTGAAAGGAAGTAAATCTTGAATAGTCTTAATATCAAGAAGTCCTAGGTTGGCCCTTCCCATAATCATAAGCATGACTGAGTTAAGAGAAGTCATGACCAAAATCCCTGCCAAAATAGTAGGAATTTCTCCCTTAGTATAGAGGAGACCAGTCACAAGTCCAGCACCACAGCCGGCCAAAACAGCAACCAAGGTTGCTAAAATTGGGTTCCAACCAAAGTTCATAAGAGTTACTGCTACTGCCCCACCAAGAGGAAAGGAACCTTCTGTTGTCAAATCAGGAAAATCCAAAATACGGAAAGTCATGTAAATCCCAAGACCTAGGATTCCGTATAGAAGCCCCTGATAAATAGATGAAATAATCATAAGTCCTCCTTATTTATCAGCTTTAACAGCGATGTCTGACTGTTTAAGCACATCGTCAGGGATGGTGATGTTGAGGTCTTGAGCAACTTTAAGGTTGAGCGTTGGAGTACCATCATCAATAACATCAACTGGGACATCCTTAACTTTCTTACCTTTAAGAACCTTAACAGCACTACGAGCTGTGGCTTTTCCAAGTTCATATTGGCTTTGAGCAACTGAGGCCAAACCGCCCTCTTTCACCATAGTATCGACAGTCGTATAAACTGGAATCTTAGCTTGGTTGGCTGATGAGATTACTGTTGAAAAGGCTGAGGCAATAGTATTATCTTGAGGTGTCCAGATAGCATCTACCTTACCAGTCATGACTGACATAGTTGTATTGATTTCATTGGTTGATGGTACGGCATACTCGACCACATTTAGACCATCTTTTTCAGCAAATTTCTTAAAGCTCTCAACCTGTGATTTGGAATTATCCTCGCTTGAAGCGTAGAGAATACCAATTGTCTTAGCATTTGGTGTCAATGATTTGACCAATTCCACTGTCTGCTTAATCGGCACTTGGTTAGAGGTACCAGTGACATTGCCTTCTGGATGCTTGAGGTCCTTAACCAATTTGGCCCCAACAGGGTCTGAGATAGCTCCCATAATAACTGGAATATTCTTGGTAGCTGCCGCTAGTCCTTGTGCTGCTGGCGTTGCAATACCGATAACGACATCATTCTTGTCATTGACCAATTGTTTGGACATGGTTTGAATTTTAGACTGGTCTCCTTCGGCATTTAGGAGGGTGATTTTAACCTTGTCTCCCTTATAACCAGCTTCCTTAAGACCATCCTCAATTCCCTTCTCGATTTGATCCAGGGCATCGTGAGTCACGAACTGGAGGATTCCTACTTTGACGACCTTATTAGCATCTTGGTGCTCTTTTTTGAAAAGATCTGTACCAATAGAACCGAGCGTCAAGATAGCTAAGAAAACCAAAGTCCAAATTAAACGCTTGTTTTTCATATGTGTCTCCTTCTATAAATTCTTCCTTTCTATTGTAAGTCATTTTCAGTCAATTAGCAATATTCTTAATTTATAAAAATTACCTTTCTCAAAGAAAAAGAATCAGAACACGATGTCTGATTCTTTTTCCTATTATTACTGATATTGTGTCAAGTCTAGCTTCATAATATAAAAGTAAAGGTCGCCATATTGTCCTTTGTAGCCAATATCATGTCCGTTTATAGTCACCTTAGTGACTGGCGTTGAATCCGGTAAGGCAATCCAACAAGCTTGCTGTGCTCTGACAAATTCATTGTAATCTTCAAAAGATGTGTATTTTTCTTGCTTTGCAGTATTTAAATAAGTTACTTCAATCATTGATGAGCCTCCTTAAAATCCTTTAACTAAAGTCTAGATTACTCTTCCTAGAGACCAAAGTCAATCATGACGACTTAAATGGCGAAGCATTCAGAGTATATAAATAGACCCCATGGTAAATACCATGAGGTCTATTTTGATTGGATTCTGGATTCTTAATATCCTAAACGACTGTTAAATCATTTTACTGTTTACGTCGTTTTCCGGCAAAGAGTCCAAATCCTGCTAGAAGACTCGCCAAACCGACGATTGCAAGGTCTGAATCCTCGCTACCAGTTTCTGGAAGTTGAGCTGTCTTATCAGTTGGATTGATAAAGCGTGCTTCTTCTTTCGTTTCTGGAAGGACCGGAGCCTTAGGCTCTTCTGTTTGTGGAGCTGGCTGTGGCTCTGGTGTCGGAGTTGTATCCGGTACTGGTGTTGGAGTCACAATTTGTTTGTAGATGTGTTGAGTATTACCATTTTCATCTACAACTGTCTTCACAAATTCATAACCTGGGATGTCTTTCTTCGGTTGTTGGCCATCTTCGGTTGGGTAGCCTGGAATTGGCTTACCATTTTCATCAACATATGATGTCGTTACTTGCTCGTAGACATGTTCGATATCACCATTTGGCAATTTCTTAGTTTCTACAAAGCGGTAACCTGGAATGTCAGCTTTTGGTTGCTCACCATCAACTGTAGGATATCCTGGGATTTCCTTACCTTCTTTATCGACAAACTTAGTGATTGGAAGGACAGTTGGTGTGTAGGTAGCTGAAGCTTTAGTTCCGTTCACATCTTCACGAACCACTGTGACTGCTGGTGCAGTTCCTGTAAATTCAGGTTCTGGAGTGAAGGTTACAGTTCCATCTGCTGCTACTGTGTAGGTACCAACACCTGAAATAGTCTTGGTCGTTGAACCATCGTCAAATGTTGCTGGAACTTGGTTATTCATTGGTACACGGCTATCGCCTTCAGTAAAGCTTGGCTTACCTGTTTGCGTTTGACCCTTATTACCAATTGAAGTAACTGATTCTGCAGTTGGTGTTACTGGTGTAACGGTTGGTGTATAGGTAGCTGTAATAGCTGTACCGTTCTTATCAACACGTTTCACAGTCACGCCTGTACCTGTTCCTGTGAATGCTTTTTCTGGAACGAAGGTTACTGTTCCGTCTGAAGCAACTGTGTAAGTTCCTTCACCTGGGATAACTTTCGTTGTTGAACCATCCTCAAATGTCGCTGGAACGTCATCATCCATTGGGACACTTGGGTTACCTGGCGTGAAGCTTGGTTTACCTGTTTGCGTTTGACCTTGGATGTCTGTAGATGTTGCAGGTTCACCTGTTGGAGTCACAGGAGTTACGGTTGGCGTGTAAGTTGCTGAGGCTTTGGTTCCGTTCACATCTTCACGAACAACTGTCACTGCTGGAGCTTCACCAACGAATGATTTCTCAGGTACGAATGTAACTGTTCCGTCTACTGCTACTGTATAAGTACCAACGCCTTCTACTGTCTTAGTTGTTGAACCATCGTCAAATGTTGCTGGAACGTCATCGTTCATTGGCACACGGCTATCACCTTCGGTGAATACAGGTTTACCAGTTTGTGTTGCACCCTGGATGTCAGTAGATACTGCTGGAGTTGCAGTCGGTGTGACTGGTGTAACAGTTGGTGTGTATGTCGCAGAGGCTTTAGTGCCGTTCATGTCTTCACGAACGACTGTGACTGCTGGTGCAGTTCCAACAAATGATTTTTCTGGTACAA
>NZ_KV791104.1:208258-209305 GCF_001807855.1 Streptococcus sp. HMSC10E12 | reverse complement strand
AAGTACCAACACCATCTACAGTCTTCGTAGTTGAGCCATCATCGAAAGTTGCTGGAACATCATCGTTCATAGGCACACGGCTGTCACCTTCAGTAAATTCAGGCTTACCAGTTTGTGTAGCACCTTGGATATCAGTTGATTCAGCTGGTGTTGCAGTTGGAGTTACTGGTGTCACAGTTGGTGTGTACTTAGCTGTAATCTCAGTACCGTTCTTATCAACACGTTTAACCGTTACGCCTGAAGCAGTTCCAGTGAATGATTTTTCTGGGACGAAAGTTACGGTTCCATCTGGAGAAACAGTGTATGTTCCTTCACCATCTACTGTCTTAGTCGTTGAGCCATCTTCGAAAGTAGCTGGAGTATCTTCATCGATTGGAACATTTGGATTTCCTTCGGTGAAGCTTGGTTTACCTGTTTGTGTTGCACCTTGGATATCTGTTGATGTCGCATCTTCAGATGTTGGAGCGACTGGAGTAATCTTAGGTGTGTATGTTGTTTCTACTGTTGTTCCATTTGTATCAGCTGCTTGAACTTTAACTGGGACAACATCACCTGAATAAGATTTATCCGTTGGTGTGAAGGTTACGACACCTGTGTCTTTATCAACTGTGAAGGTACCAATAATATTGCCCGCTGGTGATTTCGCAAACACCGCCGCTGCTGGTTGGCCATTTTCATCAAGAAGGGTAATAGTATCTTTGTCAATTGGAGCAACTGAATCACCCTCAGTAAAGGTTACAGTTCCCGTCTGAACTACTCCTTGAGGTCCTGTTGATTCTGCCGGTGTTGCAGTCGGTGTGACTGAAGTTACGGTTGGTGTGTAAGTCGCTGAAGCCTTAGTACCATTTACATCTTCACGAACAACAGTCACTGCTGGTGCAGTTCCGACGAATGATTTTTCTGGAACAAAGGTTACAGTTCCGTCCGCTGCTACTGTGTATGTACCGACACCGTCAACTGTCTTAGTCGTTGTGCCATCTTCGAAGGTTGCTGGAACATCATCGTTCATTGGTACACGGCTGTCACCTTCAGTAAATTCAGGCTTAC
>NZ_KV791104.1:159156-208238 GCF_001807855.1 Streptococcus sp. HMSC10E12 | reverse complement strand
CACGGCTGTCACCTTCAGTAAATTCAGGCTTACCTGTTTGAGTTTGACCTTGTTTACCTGTTGATGTTGTTGGTTCAGCAGTTGGTGTAACTGGAGTTACAGTTGGTGTGTATGTTGCAGTAACTGGAGTACCGTTCTTATCAACACGTTTCACGGTTACACCTTTACCTGTTCCTGTGAATGATTTTTCTGGTACGAAGGTTACTGTTCCGTCTGGAGCAACTGTGTAAGTTCCTTCGCCTGGAATGGTCTTCGTAGTTGTTCCATCTTCAAAGGTTGCTGGAACATCATCATCCATTGGGATTGCAGGGTTACCAGGTTTGAAGCTTGGTGTACCTGTTTGAGTTTTACCTTGGATATCTGTAGATGTTGCAGGGTCAGCAGTTGGTACAACCGGAGTAATCTTAGGTGTGTAGGTTGTTTCAGCAACAGTTCCGTTTGTGTCTTTGGCTTGAACTTTAACTGGAACGACTTCACCTGAGTATGATTTATCAGTTGGTGTGAAGGTTACAACACCAGTTTCTTTATCAACTGTGAAGGTACCGATCACATCACCTGTTGGTGATTTCGCATCTACTGATGCTGCTGGTTGGCCATTTTCATCAAGAAGAGTAATGGTATCTTTGTCGATTGGCGCAACTGGATCACCTTCTGTGAAGGTTACAGTTCCAGTTTGAACCACACCTTGAGGGGCTTCTGATTCAGCTGGAGTTGCTGTAGGAGTTACTGGAGTTACAGTTGGTGTGTACTTAGCTGTAACTGGTGTACCATTCTTATCAACACGTTTCACAGTTACGCCTGTACCTGTTCCTGTGAATGATTTTTCTGGAACAAATGTTACGGTTCCGTCTGGAGCAACAGTGTAAGTTCCTTCACCTGGAATGTTCTTGGTTGTTGAGCCATCTTCAAATGTTGCAGGTGTATCATCATCCATTGGAACATTTGGATTACCTGGTGTGAAGGTTGGTGTACCTGTTTGCGTTTGACCTTGTTTGTCAGTAGATGTTGTATCTTCTGCAGTTGGTGTTACCGGTGTTACAGTTGGTGTGTAGGTTGCAGAAGCTTTTGTTCCGTTCTTATCTTCGCGGACAACTGTCACTGCTGGTGCAGTTCCGACGAATGATTTCTCAGGAACGAAAGTAACTGTTCCGTCTGAAGCTACTGTGTAAGTACCAACTCCCTCAACTGTCTTGGTAGTTGAGCCATCATCAAATGTTGCTGGAACATCATCGTTCATTGGCACACGACTATCGCCTTCAGTAAATACAGGCTTACCTGTTTGAGTTGCACCTTGAATATCAGTTGTTTCAGCTGGTGTAGCTGTCGGTGTGACAGGAGTTACAGTTGGTGTGTAAGTTGCAGAAGCTTTGGTTCCGTTCTTATCTTCACGAACAACCGTCACTGCTGGAGCAGTTCCAGTAAATGATTTCTCAGGAACAAATGTAACAGTTCCGTCTGCAGCTACTGTATAAGTACCAACGCCATCAACTGTCTTAGTTGTTGAGCCATCGTCAAATGTGGCTGGAACATCTTCATTGATTTCTACCGTTTTCTCAACGCCATCAACTGTTACGGTTCCACCCTTGAATTCAGGTTTACCTGTTTGAGTAGCACCTTGAATATCCGTTGTTTCAGCTGGTGTAGCTGTTGGGGTTACTGGAACAATTTCAGGTGTGTAGGTTGTATCCACCTTGATGCCATTTGAGCTTTCAGCTTGAACCTTAACAGGCGTTACCTTACCTGTATAAGATTTATCAGTTGGTGTGAAGGTCACTTGTCCAGTTGCTGGATCAATTGAGTACGTACCGATTTCAGTTGTACCATCTTCAGCATAGGCTGGCGTAGTCGCCACTTCATTACCATCTTTGTCCAAAAGTGTGTAGCTATTATCTTTGATTGTAATAGCTTTATCTTGACCATTTACTTGAACAGTTGCACCTTCAAAGGTTGGTGTTCCAGTTTGTGTCGCACCTTGGATATCTTTAGATGTAGCTGGTTTAGCTGTTGGAACAGCTGCTACAACTGTTGGTGTGTAACTTGCATCTGAAGTGATGGTTGAAGTCTTACCATCTTCATTTGTAATCGTCGCTATTGCTTGAATTTTCACGCCAGTTGCAGTTCCGACAAAGTCTTTTTCAGGAGTAAAGGTTACTGCTCCGGTAGTAGGATCGATTGTGTAAGTACCTTCACCTGCTACTGTTACAGTTGTTTCATCTGTTGGTTGACCTGTTGCAGGGTCAATCAATTTCTTACTTGTAATTTGAGCAGTCTCATCATCACTCAAAGCAAATGTTGGAGTTTCAGTTTGAGGAATATTTTGAATGTCTTCAGAAACTTTATTTGTTGGAGTAAGAGTGACTGGATTAACAGTTGGTGTGTAAGTTGCAGATGCTTTAGTTCCGTTCTTATCTTCACGAACTACTGTTACAGCTGGTGCAGTACCAGTAAAGCTTGGTTCTGGAACAAATGTTACAGTTCCGTCTGCAGCTACTGTATAAGTACCAACGCCATCAACAGTCTTAGAAGTAGATCCATCATCGAAGGTTGCTGGAACGTCATCATTCATTGGTACACGGTTATTACCTTCAGTGAAGGTTGGTTTGCCAGATTGGGTTGCACCTTGAACACCTGTTGTTTCAGCTGGTGTCGCAGTTGGTGTTACCGGTGTAACTGTTGGTGTGTAAGTCGCAGAAGCTTTGGTTCCGTTCTTATCTTCACGAACAACAGTTACAGCAGGTGCAGTTCCAACAAATGATTTTTCTGGTACAAAGGTTACTGTTCCATCAGCTGCTACTGTGTAAGTACCAACACCATCTACAGTCTTCGTAGTTGATCCATCATCAAATGTTGCTGGAACAGCGTCGTTCATAGGCACACGGCTATCGCCTTCAGTGAATTCAGGTTTGCCTGTTTGGGTTGCCCCTTGGATGTCTGTTGATTCAGCTGGTGCAGCTGTTGGGGTTACTGGTGTCACAGTTGGTGTGTATTTAGCTGTGATTTCAGTACCGTTCTTATCAACACGTTTCACTGTTACGCCTGAAGCAGTTCCAGTGAATGATTTTTCTGGGACGAAAGTTACGGTTCCATCTGGAGAAACAGTGTATGTACCTTCTCCATCTACTGTCTTAGTCGTTGAACCATCTTCGAAGGTAGCTGGTGTATCCTCATCAATTGGAACATTTGGATTGCCTTCCGTGAAGGTTGGTTTACCTGTTTGAGTTTGACCTTGGATATCAGTTGATGTAGCATCTTCAGATGTTGGAACAACTGGAGTAATCTTAGGTGTGTAAGTTGTTTCTACTGTTGTACCGTTAGTATCCGCAGCTTGAACCTTAACTGGGACAACATCGCCGGAATAAGATTTATCCGTTGGTGTGAAGGTCACAACACCTGTATCTTTATCAACGGTGAAGGTACCAATTTCTTTACCTTCTGGTGACTTAGCAACTACAGATGTTGCTGGTTGACCATTTTCATCAAGAAGAGTAATGGTATCCTTGTCGATTGGTGCTACTTCATCACCTTCAGTGAAGGTTACTGTACCTGTTTGAACCAAACCTTGAGGTCCAGTAGATTCAGCAGGTGTTGCAGTTGGAGTTACTGGAGTTACAGTTGGTGTGTAAGTTGCAGAAGCTTTTGTTCCGTTCTTATCTTCACGAACAACTGTTACGGCTGGTGCTTTACCTGTGAATGATTTTTCAGGGACGAATGTAACTGTACCGTCTGAAGCCACCGTGTAAGTACCAACGCCATCGACTGTCTTGGTAGTTGAACCATCATCAAAAATAGCTGGAACGTCATCATTCATTGGCACACGGCTGTTGCCTTCAGTAAATTTAGGCTTACCTGTTTGGGTTTGTCCTTGTTTACCTGTAGATGTTGTATCTTCTGCAGTCGGTGTTACTGGGGTTACTGTTGGTGTATATGTCGCAGAAGCTTTAGTACCGTTCATGTCTTCACGAACAACCGTCACTGCTGGTGCTGTTCCAGTAAATGATTTCTCAGGAACGAAGGTTACGGTTCCGTCTGCTGCCACTGTGTAAGTACCAACGCCGTCAACAGTCTTAGTCGTTGAGCCATCGTCAAATGTTGCAGCAACATCATCATTCATCGGCACACGGCTATTACCCTCAGTAAATACAGGTTTACCAGTTTGTGTAGCACCTTGGATATCTGTAGTTTCAACTGGTGTTGCCGTTGGAGTTACTGGAGTCACAGTTGGTGTATAAGTTGCAGAGGCTTTGGTTCCGTTCTTATCTTCACGAACAACCGTCACTGCTGGTGCAGTTCCAACGAATGATTTTTCAGGTACGAATGTAACTGTTCCGTCTGCTGCTACTGTGTAAGTACCAACGCCGTCTACTGTCTTAGTCGTTGAACCATCATCGAAGGTCGCTGGAACAGCTTCATTAATCGCTACTGTTTTCTCAACGCCATCTACTGTTACAGTTCCGCCCTTAAATTCAGGTTTACCAGTTTGCGTTGCACCTTGGATATCTTCTGTTTCAGCTGGTGTTGCTGTCGGTGTTACTGGAACGATTTCAGGTGTGTATGTTGTATCCACCTTGATACCGTTTGAACTTTCCGCTTGAACCTTGGCTGGAGTTACCACACCTGTGTATGATTTATCAGTCGGTGTGAAAGTGACTTGACTAGTAGCTGAATCGATAGAGTAAGTACCGATTTCAGTTGTACCATCAGCAGCATAAGCTGGTGTACTTGTCACTTCATTGCCATCATTATCCAAAAGCGTGTAGCTATTATCTTTGATTGTAATAGCTTTATCTTCACCGTTTACTTGGACAGTAGTTCCTGCAAAGGTTGGTGTCCCTGTTTGCGTTGCACCTTGAACATCTTTAGATGTAGCTGGTTGAGCTGTTGGAACAGCAGCTACAACAGTTGGTGTGTAGGTCGCATCTGAAGTAATGGTTGCAGTCTTACCGTTAGCATTTGTAATAGTAGCTGTTGCCTGAACAGTTACTCCTTTTGCAGTACCAACAAAGTCTTTTTCTGGCGTAAATGTTACTGCTCCAGTCGTTGGGTCGATAGTATAGCTACCTTCTCCTGCTACTGTTACAGTTGTTTCATCAGTTGGTTGACCAGTTGCTGGATCCACCAATTTCTTGCTTGTGATTTCAGCAGTCTTATCATTACTCAAATCAAAGGTTGGTGTTTGGGTTTGAGGAACGTTTTGAACATCCGCAGAAACCTTGTCTGTAGGAGTCACTGTGATTGGTGTGACTGTTGGTGTGTACTTAGCTGTTGCAGTCTTGATGTAATCCTGTTGGATCTTACCATCTTTGTTTCTACCAACTGGCGCTGACAATGTAACTTCCACACCTTTTGCTGTACCAGTAAAGCTTGGATCTGGAGTGAAGGTTACTTCACCCGTTGAAGGATTAATCGTATAAGTTCCTTCCCCTTCAACTGTTACAGATGGCGCATCAGTAGTGAGACCTGTGGCAGGATCCACCAACTTAGCAGGATATTCTGCACTTGGAGTGATTGCAATCTTGTCACCATTTGAGTTAGTCTCAGTTGTGTTAAAGGTCGGAGTTTCTTTTTGAGTCGCCCCTTGAACATCAGTCGAAGTTTTGTCAACTCCTTCGATTTCAATTGGAGTGACTGTTGGAACGTATTGACCATCCATGGTATTCAACTGACCATTAATGTTTGGTTCTTGATCTGGGAATTTTGTTGACCAACCAGTATCATAACCGTTGTTATCTGAACGACGGATAGAAATACCATCAGCTGTTCCAAGGAAGTTATCTTCAGGAATAAATTCAACGTCTACATCTTTACCGTTGGCAGTAATCTTGTACTTACCTTGTCCTGGAACGACATAGTAACCGTCCCCATCAAGAGTAGCACGGTTGCCATCTTTATCAACGATGTATGGTTCTACCGTTTCGTCAATAACGGCACTAGAATTAAGCTCATACTTGTGTTCTCCACGTGCTGTAAAGGTTACAGTTGCAGTTTGCTTCGCCCCTTGAGGACCACTTGTTTCCTTGAATTCCCCTTTTGGTGGGTGCGTAATTTGAGTTCTGAAGTCTTCCACTTCCCCTGAGAAGGCCATACCAGTTGGGCTCTCAATCTCGGTAGCTTTCTTGGCAATACGAACACGAGCACCTAGTTCTTTAACGCTAGGGTCGATATAAGTCTTGCTATTTGCAAAGGTCAACTCAACAGTGCCATCTTGTGTGATTGTAGCGAGATTTGAGCGTTCATCCTCATCGAATTTACCATTTTGGTTAAAGTCTACCCAACCATAGATATGTGCTTCTGAGGCTCCATCTGTATGAGCTTCTACTGACAGCTTGTAGTTCCCTGGGCGTGTACGGTCCATCTTGATCATCTCATTGGTTGAACCTTTAAGCTCATCTGGAAGCAATTGGTCAATTCCTTCATCGGCCGTAGTTGCCTTATCATCACCGAACCAGTCAAGAACAGTATTCTCATCCATATCTGGGCTCACATTACCAATATATGGTTGATTTACTTTAGCACCAGTTATACCATCTACAGTTGCAATGGTATGCATAGCTTTTCCGTATGACTCAGGAGCGTCCCCTTCATCAATTGGGAAGAATCCTAGCATTGCTGACTGTTTACCACCTGAAGCGACATAAAGTCCAACTTCAGAGGCACCACGCGTCATAACGATTGGAACAGTATAATTACCTTCAGAAATGTTTGGTCCAAAGATACCGGTTCCTAGACCACCTGTAACTTGGTCAGGATTTCCAAAATACTTCCAAGCTACTGGTTTCTTTTCTGGTCCAACTTGAGTAGATCTACGAAGTTGGTTTAAGTTGGTATTATTAAATTTAGGATTAGGTCCAAAAAGATTTTCAGTATCTTGTGGTGAATATGTTACAGAAGTACTTGGTCTGGTAAACTTTTTCCATTCTCCAATATGCTGCCAACCTTCTCCATTGGTAGTAAACATAACTAATTCACCTGGGTTAGCAGACTCCCCATCAGCCATAACAATAGCTGGCTTAACTGTCTTACCACGGAAGGTTGCAGAGATTTCAAACTGAACTCCAATATTTCCACCATTCAAAGCTGAACTTATGGTAGTCTTCTTGGTTTTCGTATCAATATTCTCAAATCTGATTTCAGTCCAATTATTTTGGGCATCAGCGACGATTTTGGCCTCTTCACCATTGTTAAAAGCTTGCTTAGCAGCATTTGAAGTGACTCCACTTACATAACCATTTTTTGCATTTGGATCATAGGTTGCTTTTTCAGCTTCTGTAGCCCCTTGATTTTCCATCCGTTTCTTATAGATTTCAGTCGCTTGGAAAGGTTTCAAAGATTTGACTTTTACAGTAACTACATAACCAGGCATGATTTCCTTGGTATAGGTAGACCCAACTTGAAGAGCCAATTTTTCTTCTAAGTTCTCAGTTGGTTTAACTTCACTTTTAGGAACTAATACTGTAGTAGTTCCTGTCCAGTTAGCTACATCTCCAAAGTCCAACCATGAGATTTGGCTAGCCATTGATTTGGCATCAACATTTGTAGTAAAGCCTGGTTTTTCAACTTTTGGAGTTGAGGTTGCGTCTTCAACATCATCACCAATCAAGTTTGGATCATTGGCATCACCAAGGGCACGACGTGTACGACGGCGACCAGAAGTTTCTGCTGTTACAACAGGTTGCACTACAGCAGACGCTTCGGCACCACTTGAAAGAGCATTCGTTGTAGAAGCTTCTGCTTGAACGTCCACACCTTGTGCTTCAGATGCTGTTTCTGAAGCAGGTGTTTCAGATGATGCTGATGTAACAGAGGCTGTCGTTGAAACTCCCGTAGTATTGCCTACACTTGTAGAGCCAGCAACACTAGTGGTAGATGCTGCAGTAGTTGCTGACGTTGACGAAGCTGCTTGAGATGTTGTCTCACTAGAAGCTTGTGTTGTAGACGTTTCAGAAGTAGCTGCGCTAGCATTTGAAACGGTTTGAGACTGACTATTAGTCTCAGTACTAGATAAAATATTTGCGACTTCCGTCGAAGCTTGAGCAGCAACAGCATTCTGAGAAGATGTCTCATCACTCACTGTAGCAGTAGTGCTAGCTACATCTCCTGCTTGGACTTGGTTAGCTGTTTCATCGGCAGATACTTGACTAGCAGTACCAACCATAACCAGAGTTCCAAGAAGAACGGAGCAAACCCCTACATTCAGCTTACGAATCGAAAATCGACTTATACGATCATTAAATAAATCTTTACCCACTTTGGTAATCCTCCACACTTATACTATTAAGTATCTCACCCCTCAATGAGATTAAAAGTATTTAAAAATACTAATCGTTAAATATTTTAACAAAATTCCTAATATTTGTGAAAAGAAATGCTCTTATTTTCAAATTTTTTATAAGGTTCACTTAAAAATAATCATGTAAACAATAGAATGATTATAGATATCGATATTTTTATAAATATTTCAATTAATAATTTTATAATTATTTGCATTTAGAATTGTCAGTAAAAAGAAACTTATGATTTCATTTTTTTCAAAAATCGATTTTCAGAATTAATAATTCATTAGAACTTTTAAATTAGTAAGTCATTATTGAAATAAAAATGGTTGGTTATCTACTCAGTCCTTCTAAAAAATATAGCTTATAACCATCTTAACTATAGTTTAGAAGCCTATTTAACGACATTTTTTATCCTGTTGTTTTCAAGAAAAGCAATATTTCTTTGAAAAGATTATTCCCCTCTTCTCTAAATATCTTCTAGGCCATATGATACTTAGAACTAAATCTGTTTAAAATACAAACCAAATCAGCCATCTTGCTTTAAACCATTTGGAATAAATATGATATTCTTCACTTGTTATTATTATCCAATTGATTTAGCTACCTAGGAAAAAAGCTCTATAATCTCTTCAATAGTTTAACCTACTAAATCGATTATAGAGCCAAAAAAAGAAGATCCTAAAGACCTTCTTTCAATTTAAGTTCTACTTAAATTATTTTACTGTGCGGATACGCATAGTGTTTGTACCACCTGTACCTACTGGAACACCAGCAACGATAACAATGTTGTCACCAGATTCTACAAGACCTGATTCCAATGCAACTTTTTCAGCAACATCAAACATATCATCAGTTGAGCTTGGTTTTTCAGTAACTACTGGAATAACACCCCAGTTAAGCATCAATGATTTTTGAGTAATTTCATCGAATGTTACAGCCAAGATATCAGCTTCTGGACGGTATTTAGAAATCAAACGAGCAGTGTTACCTGATTCAGTAAGAGCAACAATAAGTTTGATATCCATTGAGTTAGTAGCATCTTTAACTGCAGATGCAACTACTTCAGTCTTAGTTGAACGGTCAAATGTTGATGAATCAAGACGACCATACTCTTTAAGAAGAGTTTGAGCGTTTTTATCAATTGTAGCCATTGTACGAACTGATTCAACTGGGTATTTACCATTTGCAGACTCACCAGAAAGCATTGTAGCATCTGTACCATCGATAACTGCGTTAAATACGTCAGATACTTCAGAACGAGTTGCACGTGGTTTTTCTGTCATTGTTTCAAGCATGTTAGTAGCTGTAACAACAACTTTACCAGCAGCGTTTACTTTAGTGATGATCATTTTTTGGTAAACTGGAACCATTTCGAATGGTACTTCGATACCCATGTCACCACGAGCGATCATGATACCGTCAGCAGCTTCGATGATTTCATCGATGTTATCGATACCTTGTTGGTTTTCGATTTTAGCCAACAATTGAACATGACCGTTACCAGTTTCTTCACAGATAGCACGAACTTCTTGTACGTCTTTTGCAGTACGTACGAATGAGATAGCGATAAAGTTAAGACCTTGTTCAAGACCAAAACGGATATCAGCGTTATCACGTTCAGCAAGTGCTGGGAAAGGAATTTTAGTGTAAGGGATGTTTACACCTTTTTGTTTAGCGATGATACCATCATTTTCAACTTCAACGATGAATTCACGTTTTTCAGCATCTTTGTCTACAACACGAAGACCAAGTTTACCATCATCGATAAGAACTTGTTTACCAACTTCTACATCGTCAAAAACGTCAAGTGCACCTGCAACGTTCAAAGCGATAACGTCGCGAGTTGATTTGATACCTTGTTTAGTAGCAACACGAATTTGTTCACCAGTTTTGTATGCATACTCTTTAGCATCACCTTCGAACAATTCAGTACGCATTTCAGGTCCTTTTGTATCAAGAAGGAAACCTACTTTTTGACCAGCAAGGTCTTCTGCCATACGAACGACATCCATACGTTCACCTTGTTCAGCGTGGTCACCATGTGAGAAGTTGAAACGGAAAACGTTGGCACCTTCCTTGATCAATTGAGCAATGTTTTTAGCAGATGCTTCACGGTCAAGTTTTTCACCCCAGTAACCATCTTCACCAAATTTTTTGCCGCCACGGATTTCAACCGCAGGACCAAGTGTTGCAACGATTTTTACGCGTTTATTCATGATAAATAAAAACTCCCTTATATTTTTTGTCGCCCTAGCGACGGATTAACAATAATTTAAATAACCGAGATTAGCTCAAGTTAGCCAATGAACGGTTAAGGTCTGCAAAGTCAAGACGAGCTTTGTGTGGATTGTTAACGATAATTTTACCGTCTTCAGTAAGACTGAACAAAGCGCCTTCTTCTGCTGTACCAAGGATTGGGCTTTC
The DNA here is from genome assembly GCF_001807855.1 of Streptococcus sp. HMSC10E12. Lineage (NCBI taxonomy): Bacteria > Bacillati > Bacillota > Bacilli > Lactobacillales > Streptococcaceae > Streptococcus > Streptococcus sp. HMSC10E12. Next base: position 197,541 of record NZ_KV791104.1, on the reverse strand, counting down.
AACAAGCTCTTCATTGTGGATACCAACAGCTACACCACCAATACCTTGTTTAAGGAGGTCAACCGCATGAGCACCCATCCATGAAGCAAGAACACGGTCACGCGGAGTTGGCGAACCACCACGAACCACGTGTCCAATGTTTGTTGCACGAAGATCTGAAGTATCTCCAGCTTCTTTCATTTTAGCTGCAAATTCTTCAGCACCCATAACACCTTCAGCAAGTACGATTACGTGGTGAGTTTTAACACCTGATTCGTAACCTTCTTTAACTTTACGGACAACTTCGTTGATGTCGTACTCTTCTTCAGGTACGATAATTTGGTCTGCACCAGAAGCGATACCAGCCCAAAGAGCGATATCACCAGCGTGACGTCCCATAACTTCAACGACAAAAGTACGTCCGTGACTGAAAGCAGTGTCTTGAATTTTATCGATAGCTTCTGTTGCAGTTGCAACAGCAGTATCAAAACCAATTGTATAGTCTGTACCAACGATATCGTTATCGATAGTTCCTGGAAGACCAACAGCTGGGAAACCATGTTCAGTCAAACGCATAGCACCATGGTAAGAACCATCTCCACCAATAACTACTACACCTTCGATTCCATGTTTTTTAAGTTGCTCAATACCTTTAAGTTGACCCTCAAGTTGGGCAAACTCAGGATAGCGAGCAGACTGAAGGAAAGTACCACCACGGCTGAGGATGTTGTCTACGCCTTTGGCATCAAGTTGGAAGATATCTCCTTCAACCATACCAGCGTATCCACGGTTAATGCCGAATACTTCAATTCCTTCAGAAATTGCTTTGAGAACAACTGCGCGAGCGGCAGCGTTCATACCAGGGGCATCTCCACCACTAGTCAAAACAGCAATACGTTTCATTATTCCTGATACTCCTTTTATATATTTAACATTTTCATTATAACATAAAGAATTCTAAATGGCTTTAAATTTGAAAAGATTTATTGTTTTTTTTATCGTAAAACCGTTTTCAACACATAAGGTGCTAATTCCTGATTAAGTTCCTCGTTCTTGGATACTCTATATCTTTGACTAACGATGGTTTCCTTACTTCCTTGATAACGAATAATTACAGGGATGTTTCCAGGATACTTAGCTAAGATTTGAGAAACGTCTAAGTCCTGATCATGATTCTCAAGTAAAATCCAGAAACGCTCCGTACTAGCTTCCTCCATGTTGGACAAAATTAACTGAATGCGTCCATCACGCTCCTGGGTCCGCCCATCAAGATAAAAGAGACCACCTTCACTTAATTTATCCTTATGATAGAAATAAGTTTCTGGGAATAGAGTAACATCAAGTTTATTGATCCCATCAGTTACGTTCAGAAAGGCCATCTGATCACCTTTTTTAGTTCTGATAATTCGAACGGACTCTAGCTGAACCAAAACCGTCGCCTTAGTATTAACCGTCAAATCAGAAATTGGTTGATAGGGACGAGAGGCCATTTTTTGAGCTAGGTGTAAAGGATGAGGACTAAGCCCAACTCCTAGTAACTCCTGTTCTAAATTATAACGATCCGTCTGGCTATAGTCTTCATAATCAACCCAAGAATAAGAGGACTCTGCAAACAAACTTCCTAACTCATTGACAAAAGTAAAGAGGTTGTTTAAATTGCCAATGATTTTCTGACGGTTTGGTTCAAAAATATCAAACAAACCAATTTGAATAAGAGGTGTCAGACTATCGACTTTCTGATATTTGCTAGGAATACGTGTCAAAAAGTCTTCTATAGAAATGTATTTGCCATTTTGTTTGCGATCCTCAATAATCCAAAGGGAAAAATCTCTTGGCAAGCCTTTGATAGTCTTAAGGCCTAATACGATCTTGCCATCTGAAATCTTGTCCAGATAGGGAATCCTATTAATATCGAGTCTAGCTAGGGAGAAGCCATTTTCAATTGCATCCTTAATGTAATCACTAGATGAATAATTCAACATAACGTCATAGAATATCTGTGGGTAGTGCGTTTTGAAATAGGCTAACTGAAAGGCCAAAGCTGAGTAGGCATAGGCATGACTTCTATTAAAGCCATAACCCGCAAACTTAGCCATCATACTAAAGAGTCTTTCAGCAATCTGTGGGTCACGTCCTAACTGACGACTTCCTTCCATGAATTGTTCGGACATCTTGGACATTTCATTGGCATCTTTTTTAGACATCGCTCGACGAAGCAAATCGGCTTTTCCAAGTGTAAAGCCCGCAAATACTTGGGCAATCTGCATAACCTGCTCCTGATAGAGCATGATGCCATAAGTAGGCTCAAGGATTGGTGCAACTACTGGATCAATCAGATCTACTTTTTCCTTACCATACTTACGAGCAATGAAATTATCTGTATAATCGCTGGCTCCAGGACGGTTAAGTGAGGTTGTCGCTACGACTTCTTCGAACTTAGCAGGTTTAATTCGTTTAAGGAGGTTTATGGCACCTGCCTGCTCAAACTGAAAAATTCCCTTTGTCTTACCACTGGCAAAAAGTGCTAGGGTCTGTGGATCTTCCAAGTCAATGGATTTGATATCAATAGTGATGCCCTGCTCTTCTTCTAGCTTCTCTTTCATTTTTTGAACAAAGGTCAAATTACGGAGACCCAAGAAATCCATCTTAAGCAAGCCATTGGCCTCAACTGCGGAGGCATCGTACTGAGTAACCATCATATCCTCACCAGCTTTTAGAGGAATATGATTAGTCAGGTCATCATCACTCATCACTATACCGGCAGCATGAATTGAGGTTTGTCTTGGCTGGCCTTCAATAGCCTTAGCAATTTCAAATGCCCTCTGAAATTCCTGTCTCTGATTAATCAGCTGTCTGAATGACATATTCTTCTCATAGACAGAGGTCAAGTTATCACGAAAAGAAATCTTTTTACTTAGTTGGGACAGTTCAAATTCCTTAGCACCAAAACGTTTAAAAACATCTCGAATAGCCTGCTTGGCTCCAAAGGTTGAAAAGGTAACAATCTGAGCAGAGTGCTTACTACCATAACGGTCCCTAACATAATGAAGAAACTCGCTTCGATAGATATCAGGCAAGTCGATATCAATATCAGGCATGCTATAACGCTCTTCATTTAGGAAACGCTCGAAAAGCAAGTCATTTTTAACGGGATCAATTCCAGTAATGTCAAGAACATAGGCCACCAAGCTTCCTGCAGCAGATCCACGTCCCATTCCCATATAATAACCACGGCTACGCCCAAAGCGTAACAAGTCCCAGACAATCAAGAAATAATCATCAAAGCCCATCTGATGAATGATAGACAATTCTTTGTCTAAACGTTCCTGATAAACTGGTGATGTTAACTTTTTAGACTCCAATCCAGATTGAGCTAATTGACGTAATTGGTCAACAGCAGGCATATCTCGATTAAAACGTGGAAGCTTCAAATCCGTATCAAATTGATAAGTAATGTCTGAAACAAGTTGCTCCAAATTGTTCAAAGCCTCTGGAATATCACTATACGCACTTTCGATTTCTTGAGGCGAGAAAAGAAGCTGATTCATAGGACAAATAGAGGCCTCTGACAAGGAAACGTTTTGCGAGATGGCATGCAACATCTGAATCGTCGAGCGGTCTGAATTCTCAAAGTAACGCACTGTATGTAAGGGAACTACAGGATAATCAAACTCTTTGCCAGCGTCTTCTGGCCTTACCCCAATGAAAACCTCTGAACCAAGAGTCATCCCTGGCTCCCAGTCTTCACTTGGAAGGATGAGGGCAATATCATTAAGATAGTCCGAGAAAGCTGTAAACTCACGCTGTCCTGAGGAGAGCTCTGTTGCCAACTTCATCAAATTTTTATAGCCTTGATTATTTTTAGCTAATAGACGAAAAGGAATTTTTCTTCCCTCGTAAAACAGATTAGCTTCCATACCAATCAAAGGATGTAAACCGTGTCTACTTGCAATCTGGGCAAAATGATAAGCAGCATAGAGATTGTCACGATCCATCAAACCAAGGGACTGATAGCCAAGCTCTTTGGCACGCTTAATGTAGGTGGTCAAATCTACAACACTATCCATGAAACTATAGACAGATTTTGTGTCCAATTGTGCAAACATGAAGGCCTCCTTTCTATCTTTCTATTATAGCATACGCTACTAGTAAAAACGCCTCTACCATATCAACTGTTTCAAACAAAAAGAATGAGATAGAACAACATTTTAGATATTGTCTTTATCTCATTCTTTTAAGTGATCATTATTTTTTTACTAACACATCATTGCTTTTGATAGCAAGATTGAATATCAAAGTTTAGAAAAACAACTTAGTCCCTTATTGCCAATATGATGGGCGTTGTTTTTCATAGGCAGCAATCAAATCTTCATATTGAAGCGTGATTCCAATATCATCAAGCCCTTCAACCAATTTACGTTTCCACTCATGATCGATATCAAATGGAAACTCTCCTACTGAAGATTTAATGACTTGGTTTGGAAGATCAATCGTAATTTCTTCACCTGCAGGAAGTGAAGCCAATTTTTGACGTACTTCCAAGGGTTGAACGATTGGCAACATACCATTTTTCAATTCATTGTTATAGTGGATATCTGAAAATGATCCAGCGATAACACAGCGGAAACCGTAGTCTTCCAATGCCCATGCAGCGTGTTCACGAGATGATCCTGAACCAAAGTTATCACCAGTAACCAAAATGGTCGCATCGCGATACTCAGGTTTATTGAAGACGAAATCAGGATTTTCATCATAGTTATCGTTAAGATAACGCCATTCAAACATCAAATTCTTACCAAAACCTTTTTTATCAACAGCTTTCAAGAATTGTTTGGGAATGAGTTGGTCCGTATCGATGTTATCATTCATCAAAGGTACTGATTTCCCTGTATAGACGGTAAATTTTTCCATTATCTTCTCCCTTATGCTTGAACTTCTGGCATATCACGTACATCTACAAATTTACCAGCGATTGCTGCAGCTGCTGCCATTGCTGGACTACAAAGGTGAGTACGAGCTCCATATCCTTGACGTCCCTCGAAGTTACGGTTACTTGTAGAGGCACAGTGCACGCCTTCTGGAACATGGTCTGGGTTCATACCAAGACACATTGAGCAACCTGGATCGCGCCATTCAAATCCCGCATCCAAGAAAATTTTATCCAAACCAAGACGTTCAGCCTCTTTCTTAACTGGACGTGAACCTGGAACAACAATAGCAGTCAATGTTGGTGCAATATGTTTTCCTTTAACGAATTTAGCAGCTAACTCAAGGTCGCTGAGACGTGCATTGGTACAAGAACCGATAAAGACATAGCCAAGATCGATATCTTTAGCATATTCACCAGGCTTAACGTCCATATACTCATAGGCACGTTCATCATTAAAGTCCTTGATTTCTGGGAATGGCTGATCAAACTCAACACCCATTTCAGGGTTAGTTCCCCATGTAACCATAGGCGCCAATTCTGAAACATCAATAATAATCTCTTTATCATATTCAGCATCCGGATCTGAGACCAAGGTTTTCCAGTCAGCTACTGCTTCTTCGAACTTCTCACCCTTAGGTGCGCATGGACGACCTTCTACATAGTCATAAGTTTTTTGGTCTGGATTCATAAGACCCATCTTAGCACCAAATTCAATAGACATGTTACAAATAGTCATGCGTTCATCCATTGAAAGGGCATCAATTGCTTCACCACAATATTCAACCGCGTATCCTACACCAGCATCAACGCCATAGCGTGCAATAAGTGCAAGAATAAAGTCTTTTGAATAGACACCTGGCTGAGGTTTACCAACAAATTCAACCTTCATTTTCTTAGGTTTCACTTGCCACAAACATTGTGTCGCAAAGACATGTTCTACCTCAGATGTACCAATACCAAAGGCAATAGCACCAAAGGCACCGTGCGTAGCCGTATGACTATCTCCACAGACGACAAATTTACCGGGTTGACTGCGACCTGTTTCAGGACCAACCATGTGGACAATCCCCTGACGAGCAGTACCGTGGGTAGCCGCATCAATACCAAATTCTTCAACGTTTTTTGCCAAAGTATCAATTTGGTTTTTAGAAATAAGGTCACGAATGTTAAAAATATCAACCGTAGGAACGTTGTGGTCTGTCGTACCGAAAGTTAGATCTGGGCGACGAACTTTACGTCCAGCATCACGAAGTCCTTGAAAGGCTTGTGGACTTGTAACCTCGTGAATATAATGTTGATCCACATACATCAATTGTGGTTCGCCCTCGTTCCCAGTAACAACGTGACGTTCCCAAAGTTTATCAAAAATTGATTTTCCGCTCATAAAATACTCCAATTATTATCTAAGGATTGGTTAATCCGAAAGTTTCGTTAGGATAAGGTATAAAAGAAGAACATCCATAACAATTCCTATAAGCCAGCAAAGCTTAAAGTACCATTTGTTAATTTTGTGTCTAAAAAGTCTTCCACCTATAAAGGCACCGATACCACCAAAAATAAGGGTCTGCAATAATAATACCTTCTCAGAAATCCGTCTCTTATGTCGAATAGCCTTTCTTTTATCAAGTCCATAAACACATAAAACAAGGAGATTCCATACCAACAAAACACTTAGTAACACTAGTTTTAGTGTCATGAGTTTAGAGATTGCTAATAATAGCTGCTGTCATTTCAGCAGTCGAAGCCTGACCACCCAAATCACGTGTCAAGATACCTTGATTCAAGGTCTTATCAACAGCATTTTCAATCAATTCTGCCCCTTCAGTTTCATTGAAACTTTCACGCAACATCATAGCTACTGATAAAATCATTGAAATTGGGTTGGCGATACCTTGACCAGCGATGTCTGGTGCTGAACCATGGATTGGTTCATAAAGACTCGGACCATTTTCAGAATGACTAGCAGATGGCATAACACCTAAAGTTCCTGGAAGGACACTTGATTCATCAGACAAGATATCTCCAAAAAGGTTTTCTGTCACAACCACGTCAAAACGAGCTGGGTTGGTAATCATGATCATTGCCGCACTATCGACGAGTTGGTGTTCAAGAGTTACATCTGGAAACTCCAAAGAAACTTCATCAGCAATCTTACGCCACAATTTAGAAGTTGCCAATACATTTTGTTTATCAATACTAGTGACCTTTTTGCCACGACCTTGGGCAATCTTGAAAGCACGACGCATGATACGACGAATCTCATCTGCTGAATAATCATTGATATCACGAGCCTTATCTTCTTCGAGAATATGTTCACCAAAGTAAATACCACCTGTAAGCTCACGAACAACGACGAAGTCTACTCCTTCGATACGCTCAGGTTTAAGAGGTGACAAGTGTTTCAAAGCATCAAAGATGCGGACAGGACGGATATTAGCAAAGAGATTCAACTCTTTACGAATGGCCAAGAGTCCTTGCTCAGGACGAACTGGCGCATTGTCATATTTAGGTCCACCAATTGCAGCCAAGAGGATAGCATCTGCTGATTTAGCAGCATCCAAAGTTGACTTAGGAAGTGGATGACCTTCGGCATCAATACCAGCACCACCAAATGGTTTAGCATCAATGTCATAATCAAATCCAATTTTTGAAGCTACTTTTTCAAGAACTTCAAGACCCGCTGCCATAATCTCAGGTCCAATTCCATCACCTGAAAGTGTTACAATTTTCTTTGTCATGTTTAAATCCTCTTTGGCTTATGGAAGGTCACGATAAGAAACTTTACGTGCCATCTCACCAGCATTTTCTTTTTGAACCAATGTATTAGCATTGATATAGGCAATTGCTGATGCTTTCAAGACATCAAAGTCCAAACCAGATGCATTGAAAATAGTATCTGTATCTACATTTTCAACAGTTACAAGTACACGCGCTTGCGCATCAATACCATCAGTTACAGCGTCAATATTATAAGAAGTCAAGCGAACTGTTTGGTTGAAGAATTTGTCAATAGCATTGAAGATAGCTTCAACTGACCCTTGACCATTGGCCAAAAATTCTACAGATTCACCGTCTTCATTAGCCAAGCTTACTGTAGCAGTGATTGTTTCATCAGCATTAGTAGTCAAGCGAAGATCTTCGAAGTGGAAACCTTCTGGATTATCTACACTAGTACCAGCAACAAGTGCACGAATGTCTGCATCTGTGATATCATGTTTTTTCCCAGCCAAGACTTTAAATTTGGCAAAGAGTGGTTTGATATCTTCTTCAACAAAGTCAAGCTCAAGTTCTTTCAATTTTTCAACAAAGGCATGACGTCCTGACAATTTACCAAGAGGAAGACTGTTACTCTTCACACCTACCAATTCTGGTGTGAAGATTTCATAAGTTTGTGGGTTCTTAAGAACACCATCTTGGTGGATACCTGATTCATGAGAGAAGGCATTTCCACCAACAACAGCTTTATTTTTAGGAACAGGAATTCCAGAGAAGCGAGAAACAAGCTCTGAAGTATTCATTGTTTCATTAAGAACAATATCACTTGTTGCTTGGAAGAAGTCTTCACGAATTTTCAAAGCAACAGCTACTTCTTCAAGAGCAACATTACCCGCACGCTCACCAATACCATTGACTGTTCCCTGAACACGTCCAGCACCATGTTTAATTGCTGTCAAAGTATTTGCAGTTGCCATACCAAGGTCATCGTGGCAGTGAACACCAAAGACAACTTTATGATCTGATTTAATATTTTCAGTCAAGTGATCAAAAATACGTGCAAACTCTTCTGGAGTCGTAAAGCCAACTGTATCAGGAATATTAATATATGAGGCACCAGCATCAACTGCTGTTTGAACAACTTCAGTCAAGAAATCAAGCTCAGTACGAGTAGCATCTTCAGGAGAAAACTCAACAACTTCAAATTTTGAACGTGCATATGACACATGTTCTTTTACAGCTTCAAGAATTTCTTCTTTTGATTTCTTCAATTTAAACTCACGATGAATCGGACTTGTTGCGATAAAGACATGAATTTGTGGATACTTAGCATCTTTCAAAGCTTCATAACAAGCATCAATATCAGATTTTACTGAACGAGCCAAACCAGTAACAGAAGTTGTTGTCATAGCTTCTGCAATTTGTTTTACTGCCTCAAATGAATCTGGACTAGCTGCAGGGAAACCTGCTTCGATTACAGAAATTCCCCATTTTTCAAGTTGCTTAGCAATGGCAACTTTTTCTTTGATTGAGAAGTTAACTCCAGGTGTTTGTTCCCCATCACGAAGACTTGTATCAAAAAATTCAACTTTACGCATAGACAATCCTCTTTCTAAAAGTAAAAACGATAGTAGTAAAAAAACATCTCACTCGGAAACCCAAGCGAGATGTTTTTACCTCCCGCTTGGTAAGCCAAACAGGACTAATGCTTTTGCACTAGCCCTCATTACGCAATAGCAAAACAGTTGTAGTTGCGAATGTCATTTGACTCATTTCCTTTCGATGTATCTTGGTTAATATGATACATCTTTCCAACTTGAAAGTCAAGGAAAAATTACTGAATTGACTGACTTTTCTGACCACTATTTACATTTATTTTCAGTAAAAGAAAAAAGCTGACCGAAGTCAACTTTTTAATTGTTAATGATAACTACTTATCTCAGCTTATTTTCCGAGGTAGTATTCGTTAACAACGTTCAATTTTTCGTCAAATTCGAATACCAATGGTGGGAAGTTTGGAATTTCAACATCCATGATTTCGTCGTCTGACAATTGTTTGATGTGTTTAACAAGGGCACGGATTGAGTTACCGTGTGCACCTACGAATACGTTTTTACCATCTTTAAGAGCTGGAGCGATTTTATCTTCCCAAAATGGAAGGGCACGTTCCAAAGTAACTTTCAAGTTTTCAGCATCTGGAATTACTGAATCGTCAAGTGAAGCGTAACGACGGTCAGTGTGTGCTGAGTGCTCATCATCACGATCCATTGCTGGAGGCAATACATCGTATGAACGACGCCAAATGTGAACTTGCTCATCACCAAATTGTTCAGCAGCTTCTGCTTTGTTTTTACCAGTCAAACCACCGTAGTGACGTTCGTTCAAGCGCCATGATTTTTCAACTGGAACCCAAAGTTGGTCAGATGCTTCAAGAGCCAAGTTAGTTGTTTTGATCGCACGTTTCAATACTGAAGTGTATGCTTGATCAAATTCGATACCAGCTTCTTTGATCAATTTACCAGCGTCGATAGCTTGTTGAGTACCTTTTTCAGAAAGATCTACGTCAGCCCAACCTGTGAAAAGGTTAGCTTTGTTCCATTCAGACTCACCGTGGCGAGCGAAAACCAATTTTACCATTAGTTATGTCTCCTTTTTATTTTGGGTTAAACCCATTTACTCCCTCTATTCTACCCAAAAAACCTTGAAAAAGCTAGCATAATCCAAAAAATTCTGTAAAATTCTATTACATCCTGTCAGTCTCAAAAGCGAAGGTATTAGAAATTCACTTTAGATGCTTTTGCATATCCATTATTTCCTTGTTTTAGGCCTTCATTCATGCTAAAATGAGATGAATTAGTAACATTTTACATTGTTATCTTTAAAGGAGGATCTTATGGTTTCTACTGCTACAAAAGTTGGTCAGTTTACATTTTCTAACTGTCTTATGAATGCTGCGGGTGTTCATTGTATGACTAAGGGAGAATTGGCAGAGGTCGAGGCTTCAGCTGCAGGTTCATTCGTCACAAAAACAGGGACACTTGAAGCCCGCCCTGGTAATCCTGAACCACGTTATGTTAATGTCCCTCTTGGGTCAATCAACTCAATGGGCTTGCCAAATAACGGTTTTGAATACTACCTTGACTATGTCATTGAATTGCAAAAGCAACCCAATACAAAAAATCATTTTCTTTCACTTGTTGGTCTCTCACCTGAGGAAACGCATACTATTCTTAAAAAAGTTCAAGAAAGTGACTACGAGGGGCTTGTAGAACTCAACCTTTCATGTCCTAACGTTCCAGGTAAACCTCAAATTGCTTACGATTTTGAAACAACAACCGAGATCCTAACTGAGGTCTTCTCTTACTTTACGAAACCTCTTGGTGTGAAATTACCACCATATTTTGATATTGTGCACTTTGACCAAGCTGCTGCAGTGTTCAACCAATTCCCACTTGTCTTTGTTAACTGTGTGAACTCAATTGGTAATGGGCTTTACATTGAAGATGAATCTGTTGTCATCAAACCCAAGAATGGTTTTGGTGGTATCGGGGGTGACTACATCAAACCTACTGCCTTAGCAAACGTTCACGCTTTCTACCAACGTCTGAAACCTGAAATCCAAATTATTGGTACTGGTGGTGTCAAATCTGGTCGTGATGCCTTTGAACACATCCTCTGTGGTGCAAGTATGGTACAAGTGGGTACTGCCCTTCAAAAAGAAGGTGTCGCTGTTTTTGACCGTATTACTAAAGAACTTAAAGAAATCATGGAAGAAAAAGGTTACGAAACTCTTGAAGACTTCCGAGGAAAACTTCACTACATTGACTAGTCTACAAAAAAAGTTTGGAAGGTCTTCCAAACTTTTTTATTATTTGATGAGGATTCTCTTATTAGACAAGACCATCATCGTCACGTTCATCCCAGTCTTCAAAAGGATCCTTGCCCTCTTTCTCAGCTTGAAGACGTTTCTGACGAGCTTCTTCGATTTGTTTTTCACTTGGCTTCATCAGTTTGCTAATAGCAACAATACCTGATAGTTTAATAACAGTAAAAACCAAAAGAAAAATCAATACCACTGTTATGGTTTTCATAGATTTCCTTAACTTATTTCGTATAAATCAAAACCCCTAAAAACTTAGGGGTTTTTACATTATTTAACTGCGTCTTTAAGAGCTTTACCAGCTTTAAATGCAGGAACTTTAGAAGCTGCGATTGAGATAGCTTCACCAGTTTGTGGGTTACGACCTTGACGAGCAGCGCGTTCGCGTACTTCAAAGTTACCGAAACCGATCAATTGTACTTTTTCACCTGCAGCAAGGAATTCTTCGATAGAAGCGAAAACTGCATCTACAGCTGCTGCTGAATCTTTTTTAGTAAGCTCAGTTGCTTCTGCAACTTTAGCGATCAAATCTTGTTTGTTAGCCATTGTAACAATCCTCCAATTTATTTCTAAGCGAATAGTTTTTTTAGCGCTTGAACAAGTATTATCTTATCCTAAAAGGCCTATGAGGTCAAGTAATAAACGCTAATTTAATCGCTTTTTTGCAAAAAGTAAAGGCTTTTTAATTTATTGTCTTATAGATGTCAAATTCGATACGGTCATTAACCAAATCAAGGCTTTGAGCACGTGCTGTTATCCCCTTCTCATTCTTCATAGACTGAATATTTAGGGTAACCTTTCCCTTCTTACTATCGATGGCGATGTAATCAGGAAGGTTGGTTGAACGTTTAATCATCTTAAGGACATCCGAAACAGGCAGTTTCAAGGTTCCAGCTGAAAGCTCAGAAACATGAAGTACAATTGCTCCTGATTCACTAACAACCGGCGTAAAGTAGACATAAAGAGGAACAGGATGACCTAAAACCTTATAGCTACTTTCGAAAACAATTTTAGAATTGGTAACCTTGACCTTGAAAAGCATCTTATCGGTCGAATAATCTTGGGCAAAGCCTGTAAGAGCAGCGTCAAGCTCCTCCCTAGTCATACTATACTTACCAATTTTAGTTGCTCCCTTAGGTAGGGATACAGAACTCGTCGTCTCCACTGGAGTCATGATTCTATAGGCCACAACACTAACTAAGGCTAGATTTAAGGCCAAGAGTCCTAAAAATAACCACTTCCATATCTTACTCACCTGACCACTCCTTCTTTGTTTGGTTAATACGTTTCAAAATGGCATCTGACATAATTTGATAACCTGTATTATTTGGATGAAAATGATCATCCTCAAAAAGAGCATCATTCAGGCTATCTTGAGAAGATTTACTAGACTGAGACGAATCATCAGAGCTTGTAACACCGCCCTTACCGTCAATTCCCTTATAAAGCAAATCATTTACAGGAACAAAATAGACATTATCGTACTTCTTGCACACTTCTTCAGTAGATTGGTTCCAATTATCCACGATAGTTTGCATTTCTGTCATCTCTGGAAAATTAAGATAAAAAGGATTGTAAATACCAACAATATAAATTGGCAATGTTTTATTATTCTTACGAGCAAGCTCAATAATCTGTCCTAATCTCTTTTGATAGGCCTGAGCTGGCTTAGTGAAGGTGTCTACATTAAGATTAGTGATATTGTCCTTAATGACATGGATTACATCATTACCTCCAACTGTAAGAGTCATCACTTTAGCCTTCTTGAGATCTCTTTGAATATCCTTCTTTTCTTGCATTCTCTTGAGAATTTGATTGCTCGTATTCCCTGCGATACCATAGTTGCGAGAGGTCACTTGCCAGTCAAAATCTGACTCTAAGGCCTGAGACAAAACAGGAACAAAGCCCCCTTGATTACTACTATCACCTACACCTTGCGTAAGGGAATCACCGATAGCAACATAGGTGACCTTTTCATTTTTAATAGATTTTATCTTTTCTGCAATTTTTGATGACTGATGCGCACTAGGAACTACAAAAATGAAGAAGCCGACAAATAAGAGAAAAAGCAAGAAGAAGCCTACAAGGCTTCTAACTAATTCTGATTCTTTCCACTTATTCATAACGAACCGTTACGGCAAAGGCGCCTTCACCAGTGTGCGTTTGAATGATGGAACCAGTCTCAAGGATTGAAATTGGAGCACCCAAAACCTCAAGTTTTTCAGCCATTTCATGTGCAAAATCAGGTGTCCCTGCATAAGAAATACCAATCTCTGCCACTTTGCGATCCTTGATACTATCAATATAAGAATCCAACCATTTCGTGAATGTCTTAGCACCACGACCCTTCGCAATGGTATTTAACTGATAGTCTTTCAACTCCATAATGACACGGATATTGAGCAATGAAGATAATAGACCTGTTACACGTCCGATACGGCCACCTTTGACAAGATTCTCAAGGGTAGACACACCGATATGAAGTTCAGATTTACTTTTTACTTCTTCCACATGTGCTACAATCTCATCAAGACTTGCTCCTGCTTCAGCTAGTTTAGCTGCTTCAACAACCTGAAACTTGAGACACTGATCTGTAAAGCCTGAATCGATAACGGTTACATCTGCTCCTGACAGGCTAGCTCCTTGACGTGAGGCTTCACATGTTCCAGAGAGTGTATGCATGATGTGGATAGCCACAATCTGTTCCGCACCTTCTTTGACAAGCTTTTCATATGTCTCAGCAAACAAACCTACTGGTGGTTGGCTAGTCTTTGGTAACTCTTTACTATGCTTCATCATATCCAAGAAACGGCCTTCTTCTCGAAGATCACTATCTGAATAGATGACACCGTCCACCATAACCGACAATGGAACAACAGTGATATTATATTTTTCAACCAATTCTGGTTCAATCGTAATTGACGAATCGGTTACAATTCTGATTTTACTCATATTTTTCTCGCTTAACACAAATTTTTATTCTATTATAGCATGACTGGAAAACTTTTCCCAAGTCTTTTTCTAAAGAGAGTCATCCACCTTTAACAAGGCTCTTGCTTGGCTCAAGGCAGCCTCTGTCACATTATCTCCTGCTAACATCTTAGCAATTTCTTGCACCCTTTCCTCAGGTGTCAAGAGACGAACACGAGAGACAGTCGTCTCATTATCGCTTTCCTTAGAAATAAAGAACTGATAATCAGCAATGGCAATAACTTGTGGAAGGTGACTGATGGCCAAGACCTGACCATGACTCCCAATCTTATGAATTTTCTGAGCGATGGCTTGGGCAACACGACCTGAAACGCCAGTATCAACCTCATCAAAGACAATACTTGTTTTGTCTTCTTTGCGGGCAAAGGCTGACTTAATCGCTAACATGAGTCGAGATAATTCTCCTCCTGAAGCAACCTTAACAAGCGGTTTAAAGCCTTCACCTGGATTGGTTGAGATGTAAAACTCAACCTGCTCATTGCCATCACGGTTAAATTTCCCTTTAGTAAAGGTAACTTTAAAATCAGCCTTATCCATGTAAAGGTCGCATAACTCGTTCTTAATTTCAGCTTCAAGAGCCTTAGCTATTTGATGGCGTGCCGTTTGTAGTGTCTCTGCAGACGCTAGCAGATCTTTTTCAAGTTGCTTAAGCTCTTGTTCCATGGCATCTGACGAACTGGAATTGCCAGTCAGAAGATTGTACTCTTTACTTGAATTTTCCAGATAATCCAAGACGTCATCAACAGTTCCACCATATTTACGAGTAATTGCATTAATCGTATCTAAGCGGTGTTCAATCTCTTGCAAACGCCCAGCATCAAAGTCCAAATTATCCAAAAGGTCACCAAGTTGCTTAGTGACATCTTCAAGAACATAATAGGCTTCTGATAGATTTCCAGAGAGTTCTTTGTAATCAGAGTCATACTCTTCAAGAGACTGGAGGTCGTTCATAGCAGAACGGACATTTGAAAGGCTTGAAAAATCTTCATTATCCAGCATGACATAGGTATTAGTTAAGGTATCAGCAATCTGCTTATGGTTAAGAAGCTTATCTCGCTCCTTCATCAATGCCAAATCTTCTCCTGATTTTAGAGAGACTGCTTCAATTTCTGCAATCTGAAAAGCTAGCATTTCAATTCGAGCCTTATGCTCCTGCTCATTTTTCTGCTTTTCAAGAACAGCTTTTCTTAACTCACGATAGCGGTCAAAATACTCTTGGTATTCTTTCTTTGTTTGGAAAAATTCCTTATCCCCAAAGGCATCAAGCATGGTAATATGCAGAGCAGGTTTCATAAGTTCTTCCTGGTCATGCTGTCCATGGATATCTACCAAGAAGTGCCCAACAGCTTTAAGCGTCGTTAAATTGACCATCTGTCCATTGATGCGACTAACACTTCTACCATTTTGGAAGATTTCACGACGGATAATCAATTCATCCTCGACAGGAATCCCATTATCTTCCAAGATACTAACCAAGGCAGGATTTTGTTCGATTGAAAAGAAGCCCTGAATTTCAGCCTTAGATGCTGAATGACGGACGACTTCGCTTGAGGCACGTGCGCCCAACATAAGATTCATGGCATCTATAATAATGGACTTACCAGCACCTGTTTCACCAGTAAGGACGGTCATACCATTCTCAAAGTTTAGAGAAATCTCTTCAATAATTGCGAAATTCTTTATCGTAATTTCGAGAAGCATAGGCCCTCCTATTCTTCAACCCACTTAATGATTTGCCCCTGTAGTTCGATAGCTGCTAACTCTGACTGAGCCACTAAAAAGAGGGTATCATCGTCAGCAATGACACTAAAAATCAAATGCTTGTACTCATCCAAAAGAATCTTCTTGATGAGGCGGCTTGTCCCAGGTTGAACAACGATATTCATAAAGGCATGTTGACGATCAACACGCAACAAGCGACGGGGCGCAACAGATGTTCCACCTACTCGTCTAGGAACAGTTGAGAGCCCATAGATGTAAGAACCGTCTTCAGTTGGCACCTTGGTAATACCAATTTCATTGATATCACGCGATACAGTCGCTTGAGTAGCCTTTAATCCCTCATTTTGAAGTAATTTTACCAATTCTCCCTGGGTCGTAATTTTATTTTCTTGGACAATCTTTCGGATTAACTCCAAACGATCATTCTTCTTCATTCTTTTTAAACTCCTTATGTGCTTGTGCTACAACTTCCTTAATAGAGGTTTGAGCATCATTTTGAGGAGAATTTGTCTTCTCCAAGTGTGCGAGAAACTCAATGTTACCATGACCACCTTGGATAGGTGAAAAGTTCAGTTCTTTAACTGAAAAGCCATAGTCAACCGCAAAAGCTGTCACTGTTTCTAACACTTTTTCATGGACACTGCTCTCACGGACAATCCCGTTTTTCCCAATTTGTTCACGGCCAGCCTCAAATTGGGGTTTCACAAGAGCAACAACTTGCCCTCCATCAACCAATATCTTAGCCAAGGCCGGTAGAATCAGATTAAGAGAGATGAAGCTGACATCAATTGATGCAAAAGACGGTAACCCTTCCGTAAAATCGACAGGTTCAGCATAACGGAAATTATATTGCTCCATGGAACGAACACGCTCATCTTGACGCAATTTCCAAACCAACTGATTGGTACCGACATCCACGGCATAAACCAGTTTGGCCCCATTTTGAAGCATAACATCGGTAAAGCCACCTGTTGAAGCTCCAATATCAATGGTCGTCATGCCCTCAACTGACAGATTAAAAACTTTCAAGGCTTTTTCAAGTTTAAGCCCTCCACGACTCACATACTTGAGTTTTTCACCTTTGAGCTTTAACTCTGTACCATCGTCAATTTTTTCACCAGGCTTATCGTAACGCTCACCATTGATAACATTCACAACTAAACCAGCCATTACGCCACGTTTAGCCTGTTCACGTGTTTCAAAAAGGCCTTGTTTATAAGCCAAGACGTCTACTCTTTCCTTAGGCATGGAGTCGTAACCTTTCTATGATTTCTATAATACTGTCTTTCTTGAAACCTTGAGTCTCAGCTAGATTTTGGAAAATAGCCTCCGCTTTATTAAGTGATTCCTCGAGGATAGCATGTGATTTTTCAAGACCAAGCAGAGCCGGATAGGTTGATTTTCCAGCAACTACATCTTTTCCAGGTGTCTTCCCAAGTTCTTCGAAATCAGCAGTCACATCCAAAATATCATCACGTACTTGAAAGGCAAGACCAATCAAGTGACCAGCTTCTTGAAGGTTTTCCAAGACCTGTTGATCTTTTTGAGCAACAATACCAGCCGCCACAAAAGGAAAGGTTAAAAGCTTACCTGTCTTATGCTCATGAATCTTAGCCAGTTGCGATAAATCAAGTTCCTGACCTTCACCCTTCATATCCAGCATCTGACCACCTACCATACCGAAGGTTCCTGAGGAATGAGACAATACTTGAATCAATTGAACTCGAATTTCTGCGGATAGGTCTGTTTGAGCCAGGAGGTCAAATGGATCCAAAAAGAGAGAATCTCCAGCCAAGATTGCCGTTGCTTCATCGAATTTCTTATGGTTGGTTAAACGTCCTCGACGGTAATCATCATCATCCATGGCCGGCAGATCGTCGTGAATAAGACTTCCAGTATGAATCATTTCAAGACTCGCTGCGACATCGAAATGACTAGGAGTAAGCTCTAAACCAAATCCTTCAAGTAAATCTAAGAAAATCAGTGGACGAATGCGCTTGCCTCCACTATCAACTGAATAAAGGATGGCAGTGATTAAATCACTTGATACAGGAAGATTCTTTTTTTGGTAGTAATCACGGATAGCCGCATCAATTTTATTTAGCTTGCTCATTAGGCATCCATTTCCGTTTCTGTACCATCTGCTTGCATAACCTTAACCAGTGTTTTTTCAGCATCTTCCAAGGTCTTCTGCAAATCTTTAGACAAGGCCATACCTTTTTGGAACTCAGCAATAGCATCCTCAAGAGCAACATCACCTGTTTCGAGCTTAGTGACGATAGCTTCTAAGTCCTGTAAATTTTCCTCAAATGTTTTTTTAGTTGACATTTTTCACCTCTACTTCTAGTTCTCCATCTCTCATTTGGACGGTTAATTGATCACCTTCGGTAATATTCTTGGTACTTGTTAAAGGTTTATCATCTTTCTTGACAATGGCATAACCCCTTGCA
Organism: Streptococcus sp. HMSC10E12; assembly: GCF_001807855.1. NCBI lineage: Bacteria > Bacillati > Bacillota > Bacilli > Lactobacillales > Streptococcaceae > Streptococcus > Streptococcus sp. HMSC10E12. Next base: position 178,874 of record NZ_KV791104.1, on the reverse strand, counting down.
ACAATACGGCTAGTATCTAGAGACAATAAGGCATCCTGTGCCTTTTCTAATCTCACACGCTTACCATTAATGGTATTCTTGGTTGTAGTCACCAATAAACGTTGCAAAGACTCTCGACGGTCTTGGTAGTTCTGAACACTAGTCAGAAGATTTAAGCCTTGTAATCGTTGTCTCAAAAGTTCCGCTTCTTTTTGTTTTCGCTCGAAATCTTGACTCATAAAGGTTTCAAGCCTTGTTGTTAGTCGATCCAACTTTTGTAGATAACCATCGTAAAGGCGCTCAGGTTGCCTAAAGACAACAGATTGTGACAATTTGGCCAAGCGTTCCTGGTTATATTGTATACGTCTCAAACAGGCTTGATAGGCTCTATTTTGTCTTTCACGAATCCAAACTAAGGTTTCAGCCTTTGATACCGGAGTCGCAAGTTCTGCTGCTGCTGTAGGCGTAGCAGCCCTACGGTCTGCAACAAAGTCAGCCAAAGTTGTATCTGTTTCGTGACCAACACTTGAAATCACAGGTAGACGACTCTCAAAAATGGACTGGACGACAATTTCCTCGTTAAAAGCCCAGAGATCTTCAATAGAACCTCCACCACGGCCAACGATAAGTAAATCTAGGTCATCCCTTTGATTGGCTTTTTGAATATTTTCAGCAATTTCCTGTGCAGCTCCTTCACCTTGAACCTTGGTTGGGAAAAGTAAGATTTCTACCCCAGGAAAACGGCGACTAACGGTCGTAATAATATCTCGAATAACCGCACCACTAGGACTAGTGACAACCCCAATTTTTTTGACAAAATTAGGCAGAGCTTGCTTATGACGATCATCAAAGTAGCCTTCTGCAGTCAATTTTTTACGAAGCTGCTCAAACTGGATGGCCAAAGCCCCAATACCATCTGGCTCTGCCTTCTCGATAATAATGGAATAAGAACCACTAGGCTCATAAATCTGGACCCGACCAACGACATTGATCTTCATCCCTTCTTCGAGTTCAAAACCAAGTTTTTTGAAAACTCCAGCCCAAATCGTCGCCTGAATAACAGCTCCTTCATCCTTTAGCGAAAAATATTGGTGACTCGGGCGTCGACGAAAATTGGAAACCTGCCCCGTCAAATATACACTCTCTAGATAAGGATCACGGTCAAATTTCATTTTCAAATATTTGGTTAAGGATGTGACCGATAAATAGTCTGACACGACAACTCTCCTTTATTTAAGCTATCCTTGAAAACCTGAAGACATTAAAAAAGTTCTGCAGAACTATCATCCCCAAATCTTCTCAGTCGGCTTTTTAATTGTATACACGATTACTTAAAATTATACCAAAAAAGACTGTCAAAAGACAGTCTCAACCACCATTGTCAGGTGTTTTATATGGTTTCATTAATCGGTTGTATATTTTTTTGAAACAACGTCCCAAGAATCGCTTGAACCATCAATACCACCATAGGCTTCGAGTTGTCCCTTCTTGTCCACACGGAAAAGAAGAACATCATTACCATAGGCATCATAAAGTTGAGCATATACCAATTCATCGTCATCGTCAGTCCATGAATAGACATTCCAACCTAGATTCTTATAATTTTCTCCTGTTGACCCCTGTTCTTTAGCATAAGTAGAAACTACCCAGTCTTCTAACTGTTGGTCAGACAAAGATGAGGTATCAACTTGAGAGGATTGGTTATCAGATGATGCTGCAGCTGCTTCCTTGCTTTTAGCCAACTGACCGTTTTTCCATGGATTTGTTACACTCTCTTTTTGGTTATTACTATACCACATCAAGGTAACCACAGGAATAACCACTGCAAGTACTGCAACAACTCCAATTACCCATCTAATGATATTAGGATCTTTGAGTTTATCAAAACTCGTAACTTTTCTTCCCTTTGTAGTTTCATTTTTACGACGTCTAAATTCGCTCACAGCTTTTTCCTCTTTTTCTTGAAAGTAGTCCCTTTTTTTCTTTTCCTCTTGTTCCAAGAGTTTTTGCACTTCCCTACGACCCTGCGGATCACTCGTTTGAGCCAATGAAATCTGCAACTGAAAAATACGATTATCCAAAGCTTGCTCATATTCTTTGGCTGCTTCTCTATCACCATTATCAGCTAAGGCTCTCAGATACTCTTCATTACTGAATTCAGCCATTCACTATATCGCTCCTGCTTCTAAATCGTTTCTTCTATTTTCTTAAAGCCTGAGACTTTTGTCAAGTTACTAGTTTGTAACAAATTCTTACAGCTGTAAAAAGCCGAAGAAAACCACATTCTCCAGCTTATTTCTTGGTTGTTTCTTTATAATACTTACAATAACTTTGAAGAGGACATGTCTGGCATTTAGGATTCTTAGCCAAGCAATGATAACGTCCAAAGAAAATCATACGGTGATGACTGATAATCCAATCCCTCTTTGGGATTTTCTTCATCAGTTCTGCTTCAATTTCCTCTACACTAGCATCCTCTGGCACGATATTTAGCCTCTTAGATACACGTGAGACATGCGTATCTACAGCAATAGAAGGGATGCCATAGACTTCAGCCAATACTACGTTAGCTGTTTTTCGTCCCACACCAGGTAGACTTTCCAATTCCTTATGCGTTTTCGGAACCTGTCCATCAAAATTCATTAAAACAGCTCTAGCAGTCTTGATGATGTTCTTTGCCTTATTCTTATAAAGACCGATTGTTCGCAAACACATCTCAACATCATCAAGATTAGCAGAAGCCAAATCCTCAATTTCTGGATAACGCGCCCACAAGCCTGGTGTAATCTTATTAACAGCCTTATCAGTTGTCTGGGCTGATAAAATAACAGCAACTAACAGTTGGAAAGGAGTTTCCCACTCCAACTCTCCATGAGCATTGGGAAACATCTCCCCCATGAGAGCTAGAGACTCATTAACACGTTTTCTTCCTAACATTATTGGCCACCCCATAATTGACGGGCTGCATCCATTCCTGTTTTGAAGTCATCCGAAACTTGGTGATGGTGCTTCTTACCTTGATGCTCCAAACGACGCTCTTCAACTTGAATTTTCGTCGTAATACCACTCAATTTCCAGTTACGCAGAACCCCTTTGATGTAATTCCAATTTGTCTTGCGGTTAAATACTGCTTCTTTCAAAGCCTCACGGATAAGCTCGGGATCAGTGTGTTCTTGTTGGATTTCCTTGTTTAAATCTTCGATAACCATAGGATTCAAGATTCCCAAAGCTTGTTCTAACTCATCTGTTAATTGCTTGATGAGCTGTGTATTTGTTGGCTGACCAACTACAGGCCCTGAGGTTGTCTTTTCATTGCTCACTAACTTGTCCAAAACTGCCAAGGCAGGTGAAGCATCTACAACCATCTCAATTTCATTATTAACCTTAATAGTCGTGAAATCAAGGAGCCCAGCCTCAGTCAATGTCGTAATACTTTTATTAACCTCAGTTGGTGTCTTTCCAGTTGCTTGCGCTATCTGACTAGAAGCCACTTCTCCAATCTGAGTTGTCGTTTGTAGATAGAGAAACTGCCAAACTAGAAAGTCATCCGCAGATGGAAAAATATCCTTAAAGTGGAAAAATAAAGCATTAGGAAGGACCAGATTGCCTGATCGATACTGTTCAAAAAAACTCATATTTACCTTTCAGAGTAGCTAGACACCCCAAAAGTCTTTATGCGCTCACATAAGTCTTTTGAGACTGTCTACTACAAATAACCGTAGAATGAAAAATCGTCTTCCAACTCTTCTAAACGATAAGGTGTTTCTTGATATACCGCATAGTTAATCCAATTGCTAAAGAAAGCAGATGCCGCAAGATTCCAACGAAGTTTAGGCTCCTGGCTTGGATCATCCTCTGGGAAATAGTTTGCCGGTACGTCTGGATTAATCCCTGCATCCAAATCTCTTCGGTATTCTCTGGCCAGAGTATCACGGTCATATTCAAAATGACCGAAACTATATACTTCACGAAGATTTTTACTTGCTAAAATAGATAAACCAACCTCTGGTCCTGACACAACAATATCTAAATCTGTCTTGTTTTTAATATCCTCGAGCGTAACCTCAGTATAGCGAGAGTGTGGTGACACAAAGCTATCATCAAAGCCATTCATAAGGAAGTTTTCAGGCATGTCAACCGTTTGTTTATAGATACCAGATAGTTTCTCTGATAATGGGACCTTGTCGACTCCATGCTTATAATAGAGACCTGCTTGAGCTCCCCAACACAGATGAAGGGTTGAATAGACATGCTTTTTAGACCAGTCAAAAACCTGTGTCAATTCTTGCCAATAATCAACTTCTTCAAAAGGCATTTGCTCAACAGGAGCACCTGTTACGATGAGACCATCATAATACTTATGCTTAATTTCATCAAAAGTCTTATAAAAGGTTTCCATATGTTCGGCATGGGTATTTTTTGACTTATGACTAGCCATATAAAGAAACTCGACGTTAATTTGAAGTGGCGTATTGGCCAAAAGACGTAGCAATTGAGTTTCCGTAACTTCTTTAGTAGGCATAAGATTAAGGATTAAGACCTCCATTGGTCGAATATCCTGGCTACTAGCTCTGTTCTCATCCATGATGAAGACATTTTCCGAACGCAATACATCAAGAGCTGGTAACTTATTATCAAGTTTTATAGGCATAACAATATCTCCATCCTTATTTATTCTATCTTCATATTATAAACCGGGGAGGTATTGTTATCAAATATATATTTTCTCTAGTTAGCTATAGCTTTAAACTATATTTAGAGGCCACCTTTGTTTTAAAAGAGTTAAAAAGGCCCTAAGGCCTTTTGTTAATTCATAGGTAGATTTACCCTGGGAAGTTCATCAATACTTTAGTATCGTAACCTTCAATAGCTTCACGTCCATTAAGACCATCAAGCTCAATCAAGAAGGCACAACCAGCAACGACACCACCTAGGCGCTCAATCATTTCAATTGTAGCTTTGACGGTACCACCAGTTGCCAAAAGATCATCAACGATAAGTACACGTTGACCTGGCTTGATTGCATCGGCATGCATACAAAGTGTATCAACACCATACTCTTTTTCGTAATTGGCTGAAATCACTTCACGTGGCAATTTACCAGGTTTACGAACTGGAGCAAAACCAATACCAAGTTCAAAAGCAACTGGACAACCAACGATGAAACCACGCGCTTCAGGACCAACAATCATGTCAATCTTCTTATCAGTCGCATACTGAACGATTTCACGGATAGCATAGCTATAAGCATTTCCATCAGCCATCAAAGGACTAATATCACGGAAAGTAACCCCTTCTTTCGGGTAGTTTTCAATAGATGCAATATAATCTTCTAATTTCATTTGTTCTTCCTATAGGCTTTTCGCCAAAAAAATATTTACATATCATTATAGCATGAAATAGTAAATTTAGAAAATGCTAACCCTCATTTCGAGACGAATCCTTTGGATTAAGACTCCCCTACTTATACAGCCAGTCATAAATTTCCTGTGGTGTTCCCAGAGCCATAAGTTCTTGGAACTTAACTAGTCGTTTCAGATCTTGGAAAATCTGACTGTCCTCAATCTCACGTTTTTCAGCTTCTTTATTGACTGTCATAACACCATTATCAATAGTCACAAAATCCAATTCATCAAAGATTTCAATCATCTTAATCAGAAGAATCTTATCAATTTTAAGGTAATGACTGAGCTCATCCAGTTTATAGCGGACATCGAATTCTGGGAATTGGTAAATGATTTTATAGAGTCTTGCAAATTGCTCTCTAGTTCCATAACCTGTCAGATAATAGGCTTCCTTAATGCTATTTTTAAAATAGATAGCCTGAAAATCTTTACCTTCAAACCACTCTTTTAATTCTGTCGCTGATTCAGGTAGGGTGTTGAGGACAACCGCAGGCTCTGTGTCTGCTGCTTCTTCTACCGATGGTACGCCTTCAGGCAGTGACATGTTTTTTGATCGAAAATCAAATAATTGAACACCATCTACACGCGCATCTTCTAGCATGAGCTGTAGCGTTGTCTGACCATTCCAAACATTAACAGACAAGGTCACTGCCAATTCCAAACCTTGAGCTTGTTGAAATTCTTGAAGCAGATTACCTTTATTAAAAGCGACAACGTCAAAGCTATCCTTGCCTTGCTTAACCTTAAACTTAAGATGGGCCCCATTTTGTCCCATTGTCCTAGCTTGAGTAACGGTAATATCATGTAGCCAAAAGACTGGCTTTTTATTATCCATACCAAAAGGTGCTAGTTTTTCAAGGCTCTTAATGGTATCCAAGCTAAGCTCGCTGAGTTGAAGCTCCTCGTCTAAATTAAGCGTATTTTTGGCACTCGTATCAATGTCATTATCGTAGACATAATGACACAAAATATCTGAGAGTTGACCAAGATTTTCCTCAGGAAGGGTCATCCCAGCTGCTCCAGCGTGTCCTCCAAAAGCAGTAAAGATGTCTCGGTGGTCATCAAGGGCATGGAAGATATTGATAGATTCCAAACTACGGGCTGAACCCTTAGCCAAGCCATCTTCAATATTCAAAACCACGACTGTCTGACTGATTTGTTCCATGATACGCCCCGCCACAATACCTAGGACACCAGGATGCCAACCTTCCTTGGCCAAAACCTGAACTGGTTTGTCCAAGTCTACCATGGTCATGGCTTCATCAAAGATTTTTTGAACAACTTCCTTACGTTCTTCATTTTTAGCATTGATTTCTAGAGCAATGGCCTGAGCTTCCTCATCGTCAAATCCGGTCAGCAATTCAATGGCTGGATTTGGATCATCTAAGCGTCCCAAGGCATTGAGTTGAGGAGCCAGTTTGAAACCTACCGTTTCTTCGGAAATCGTTGTTGGGTCTACATCTGAAATGCGGAGCAATTCTTGAAGCCCAATACGCTCAGTAGTCTTGAGAATTTCCAGACCTACCTTGACCATAATACGATTTTCATCCGTTAGGCTAACCATATCAGCAATGGTACCAATGGCTACCAAGTCCAACATCTCTGTAGGAATAGTTTCAAGGAGGGCAGTTGCCAATTTGAAAGCTACACCACATCCTGCCAAATACTTAAAAGGATAATCAGCATCTGGATACTCTGGATGGACAATGGCATAGGCATCTGGAAGCTGTGCCGGCATACTATGGTGGTCTGTAACGATAACGTCCACACCTTGCTCTTGTGCATAAGCAATAGCTTCATTTCCCGCTACCCCATTATCCACTGTAACAATGAGTGAAATGCCTTCCTGCTCAATGAAATACTTGTAGACACTTTCGTTTGGGCCATAACCATCTGTAAAACGGTTAGGCAAATAGACTCGAGCCTCAGCGCCCATCATTTCAAGGGCTTCCTTGACAATCGATGCTGATGTCATCCCATCCGCATCATAGTCTCCATAGACTAAGATTTGCTCGTAATTTTCAATGGCCTGACGAATCCTAGCCACTGCCTTGTCCATATCATGAAGAAGATAAGGGTCATGAAGATGTGATAGATCAGCCTTAAGAAAGTCTTCAAGGGCTTCTTCTGTCGTCACGCCACGTTCATAGGCAATCTTGGCTGCTGTTTCTGCCAGCCCATGTTCTTTGGCAAGTTTAAAAAAGCCAGCATCTGGCTCTTTTGTGTTTATTTTCCAATCATACGTTGATGTAATCATGTTTTTATATTTTCTCCCTGTCATCTAGTCTATCTATTATATCATGAATAAATTTATCATAGTGGATAGAAGCCTAAGTTTCCTAAAAAGAGAATGGAAAACATCGTAAGTTGCTTAGACTTGCGGTACATTTCCAATCAAGCCCTGCTTTTCTAGACAAAATAAAAGACTGAGTATTGCTCCTTATTTGACTTATGTTTTCTCAGATATTCCTTTCTTCTCTTCCTTTTATATAACTCAATTCTACTATCACTTTCAAGCAACATAAGGAAAAGCAAGAAAAAGATTCCCTATTTGGAAATCCTTTACATCAATATTTATAAATCATCCCTGTACAAGCTTGCTCTGAAAGTTCGACAAAGCCCAGAGATTGGTAAAAGGCTAGATTTTTCTCGCTACGATCAGTTGCAAGGAGCTTTTGATAGACATTGGGGAAAGTCCCTAAATCCTCTTCTAAGAGTTTCGTTCCGATGCCTTGGCGTTGGTGATCTGGTCGCACCAAGAGGTCCTGTACAAAAATGACAGAGTGGCCATCTCCTACCAAGCGAATGTAGGCTACTAACTCTTCCTCATCATAGACTGCCAACTGCCAGAGACTGGCTTTGACAGCTTCTTCTAGCATAGCTGGGTTGTTGGTATAATTGGTCCAACCGACTGAACTGTACAGTGCGAGTAGGTCTGTCATCTCTGGAATCTCTTGTTTGTACTCTAACATCTTAACTCCTTTTTAATCTATAGTGCTGGAAGAAGGCGATATCCCGATAAGGGGACTCTTGGCAGACCGCCAGCTCCATCTTGAGCATAGACTCTCGCCATCCCTCTTGGTCTTTGAAGCGATTATCCTGCAAGGCATAAAAGACACGGATTCCTTGGTAGTCTTTATTTTCAAGAGCTAGATTTTCTATTACTGCATCTAGATCATAGGCTTGAGCCAAACCCATGGAGTGGGTTTCCAGATCTTGGCCTGCTAGTAAATCGAGGGCCTTCTGAGTATCATTTTCAAAGACGACGGTCTGTAGGACTCGGCCGACTTCATTGTGCTTGACGATAGAGAGCAGGCCTCCTGGTTTCAAGAGGCGGATGAATGCCTTGAGAACAGCCTTGCGATTCTCTACATACTCTAAGACATTGTGGCAGAGAATGACATCAAAGCTAGCATCCTCAAAGCTTTCTAACTGATCCAGACTCCCGACTAGTTGCTGATATGGGTAATCCTGGGTCCGCAAGGCTACCATTTCTTCATTGGGTTCTATAGCTAGAACTTGATTTTCTTGAGCCAAGTGGTTGGCCACAAGGCCAAAGCCACTGCCAAAATCAAGAACTCGCTTACCCTTGATATCCTGTAATTGGTCAAAAAGAATATCATAATAGATTTGACCCCAGGGTTGCTTGAGATTCTCTAAATACGCTTGGATATTTGCGGCCATCTAGTATCCTCCTATTTGTAGTTAAACACATTGGTAGCTAGTTTGTCCGAGATGCGTGGAAATAGCGTATATCCTTTGTGGGCAACTGATAAGAGTCGTGGTAGATTGACTTCACGTTTGTTTTTACCCAGAATACGGACAATCTTTTTAGCCACGTATTTAGGACTAAGGACAAACTTCTTAACACTTTCAAGATAGGCTCCAGAGGGATCAGCTTGATCAAAGAAGCTTGTCTCAATTGGACCAGGATTGACTGTAGTCACATAGACTCCTTTATCAGCTAGCTCCAGACGCAGGGCATCTGAGAAGCCAATTACCGCAAACTTTGTCGCTGCATAGACACTTGAGTTGGCTGTCGCAATTTTCCCCGCCATACTGGCGATGTTGATGATATGGCCATGGCCTTGCTCCACCATTTTCTCAGCCATCAGACGTGAAAAGGTCATCGTTGCAAAAGTATTGATATCAAACATATCACGTACTTCTTGGCTAGTGTAATGATCATAAGACTTGAATTCACCGAAACCAGCATTATTGATAAAGGCATCAATACGTCCAAATCGTTGATAGAGATAATCGACCATTTCTTTAATGGCACTGTCGTCTCTAAGGTCAATGGCAAGGCAAGTTTTATTTTCAACATGGCGATAACATTTCTCAAGTTTATCCTTGTCTCTTCCTAAGAGGATAATGCCATCACTGGGTGAGAGCTGATTGACAATTTCTTGTGCAAGACCTCCTGAGGCACCAGTAATAGCGATAATACGTTGTTTAGCCATTAAATCTCTACCTCTTCCAAGTCACGAACGATGTGGGTGTTTTCGAAAATTGTTTTAGCATCTGCTGCCATCTTACCGATATCACGCCCCAAGAAACGAGCTGATACGTGATTTAGAAGAAGGCGTTTAGCTGACGCATCCTTAGCAACCTGTGCTGCTTGCATGTTGGTTGAGTGACCATGACTCTTGGCAATTTTTTCGTCGCCCTTACCATAAGTAGACTCGTGGACCAGGACATCCGCCCCCAATCCAAGACGAACACTGGCATTGGTCTTACGGGTGTCACCTAAGATAGTGATAACCTTACCTTTCTTAGGTGCGGAAATAAAGTCCTTGGCAATGATTTTAGTTCCATCTTCAAGGACCACATCTTGCCCATTCTTAATTTGACCAAAAAGAGGACCAAATGGCACACCTGCTGCTTTAAGGGCCACAGCATCCAAGGTTCCTTCGAGATCCTTTTGAACCACACGGTAACCAATACAAAAAATGGTATGATCCAACTTATCTGCATAAACAGCGAACTTGTCATTTTCCATAACCAAGCCTAGCTTATGCTCATCAATTTCCTTAAAATGCACATGGTAAGGGAGGCGTGTTCCAGAGGTACGAAGACTGGTCATGACATATTGTTTAATACCGACTGGACCATAAACTTCAAGGTCAGTTTGTTCTTCACTCGATTGGAAGGAACGACTAGCCAAGAAACCAGGTAGGCCAAAGATATGGTCTCCATGCATATGTGTGATAAAGATTTTTTTAACTTTACGAGGTTTGATTGTTGTTTCTAAAATCTGACGTTGGGTACCTTCTCCACAGTCAAACATCCAGACCTCATTGATTTCATCGAGTAACTTTAGAACCAGACTCGACACGTTACGGGCCTTGGAGGGCTGCCCGGCACCCGTCCCTAAAAATTGTAATTCCATGACTTCCTATACTTTCTATCTATCGTTCTTCTTATTTCTGGACAATATAAGCCAGGCATTCACGCTGAGCAAAGCCATAATAAACGGTTTGCCCTTTATATTGAGACAAAAGTTCCACTAATTCATCTTGATTGAAGCTAGCCAACTTAATGACATTCCCCTTCAACTTAGTTACACGACTAAGTAACTGGGTCTCAGGTGTTAATTCTTCCAATACTTCTTCGTCAAAATCAACCTTGGTCATCTTAATTTGAGTGCCTTCAAGATAAACCTTATACTGCGGAAAAACTTGAGCAAGCTCAAACAAAATACTGGCCGTTGGAACCTCTAAATGCTCGGCAAAGACTAAAGCCACCTCATCAGCATTTTCATAGCAAAATCCATAGGATTTTCCTGACAAATTGAGGCGAATAAATGGCTTGCGCTCATCAAAAGATGGTGCAGGGTTAAAGAGGTTCAACTCTTTTGAAAGGTCTAAGTAGTAATCCGTCGCTGCTTCAGGAGATTGTTTTTGGTAAATCTCTGCAAAATAAGCATTAATCACGCTTGGTGGTGGCGTAATGAAAGCCAATTTTTGACTGTCCGAAAGGTCTGACAAGGTATTTTCCAAATAGACCTTATCTAAACTTGTAAAACCACCATATTTTAAAGCTAAATCCATATAATCAGTCATAAAATTCTTCCAATTTCCATTTATTTTTCGGTGAAATATAACCTGTAATTTCTTCCACTTCTGTCTCAAATGAGTAGCTATCTAGCAAGGCTAATTGACTCAACTGATAAAGTTTATACGCTTGATCCTGATGAACCTTAATACTAAAAGGTTCAAAAATCTGTTGAATTTCGTCAATCAAGAGTCTTCTGAGAGCCTCACGACTTCCCTTGTCACGTGCTGAGAGACGAACATTAGGAAAGACTGTTGCTACTAGATTATCAGCAACATCCATCTTATTGTAGATTGCTAGACGAGGGATATCAGTCATGTCTAAGTCTTTGAGAATGTCTAAGACCACCTTTTCATGCTCTTCGTGATTAGGATCACTCGCATCAATAACATGCAAAAGAAGGTCCACATTACGACTTTCTTCAAGAGTTGACTTAAAGGCAGCAACCAATTCTGTTGGCAAGTCCTGGATAAAACCAACCGTATCTGTCAAGGTCACTTGAAACTGATCCTTTAAGTAAATTTTCTTAGTCGTTGCATCCAAGGTCGCGAAAAGTTCATTAGCCTCATATTGCTTATCATTCGTCATAAGGTTCATGATTGTTGATTTCCCAGCGTTGGTATAACCAATCAAACCAATTTTAAAGGTACTTGAATCAACACGCTTTTCGCGAATGGTTTCTCGGTTCTTCTCAACAACCTTTAACTGGCGTTCAATATCAGCAATCTGGTTACGAATCGAACGACGATTAAGCTCCAACTGACTTTCACCAGGTCCACGGCTACCAATGCCACCTGCTTGACGGCTGAGCATAATCCCCTGACCAGCCAAACGGGGCAACATGTATTTAAGTTGAGCTAGGTGAACCTGAAGTTTCCCTTCATGGCTTCTAGCTCTCATGGCAAAGATATCCAAAATTAATTGCATACGATCAATAACTTTTACGCCAAATGCTGCTTCAAGATTGGTATTTTGACGAGGTGTTAAACGGTTATTGACAATGACCGTAGTAATCTCATCCGCATCCACCATGGCCTTGATTTCTTCTAATTTTCCTGAACCTACGAAAGACTTACTATCATAGCGTTCACGTTTTTGGGTATAGCTAGCTACAACCTCTGCTCCTGCAGTTTTGGCAAGACTGGCAAGTTCCTCCATTGACATGTCAAAATGCTCTGTTTCTTGCAATTCAACACCTACTAAAATAGCACGTTCTTGCTGTTTGGCTGTCTCTATCATAGCAAACCCCTTTTCAAAATAGTCAACTTTTATTATACCACAGGCAGGGGCAAAGAAAAGGTCACAGACCTTAATTTTTTTCAAAGAAAAACAAGTTGGATTAACCAACTTGCTTCTTCTTAATGTTTACGTGTCGGTTTCTTTTTCGAACCCTTACGACGTTTGCCTTGATGAATGCTTGGCGTATTTTGAGAAATGGTTTGACGCATTTTCTCAGTGGCCTTATCAACCTTATCTTTAGCCTTGCCCAATTCTTGAGTGGCCATAGTAACACTCTTCGAAGGCTTGTTTTTCTTAGACTTACTCTTAGAAATAGGTTTCACTTGACTAGTTCCAGACGTACGCATACGGCGAGACATAGCCAAGAGAATTTTATTTTCCTCGTTGAGGTTAGTCTGATAAGCCATTGAAAGCACCAAACCAACACCAATCAAGTTAGAGATGAGCGATGATCCCCCTTGAGAAATAAAGGGCAAAGGAATACCTGTCAAAGGAAGAATCCCAACTGCTGCCCCAATATTTTCAAAAATATGGAAGACAATCATCATGATAAAGCCTGTCGAAATAAAGGTATAGAAACGGTTGTTAGATTTGAACGTCACTCGCAGCATGCGGTAAATGAGGAAGAGATAGGTTAGAAGAACCAATCCACCACCTACCAAACCAAAATCTTCCGCAATGACTGTGAAAATCATATCACTCTCACGAACCGGTACGTTTAACTCCAGATGATTAAAGCCTTTACCATAGATTCCTCCGGTACCAATCGAAATCATACCTTGTGTCTGTTGAAAGGCGATACCGTCTGCATAAGTGAAGGGATCCAACCAAGCTGAGATACGGTTAATCTGGTAGGTTTGCACCCCCATCTTAAGCATGGCTTCCTTACCCCAATCTGTGATAAATACCATTACAAACAAGGCTAAACCTGCAGCGAAGGCTAAAACAACTGGTAAGATAATACGCCAGGATATCCCCGAAACCACTACGATACCAGCTAAAATAGCCAGAAAGACTAAGGCAGTCCCCATATCTCCTTGAAGAACCAGTAAACCTAACACAGGGAGTGTGACTGCAACATATTGGAAGAGCAATAACCAGTCATCCTGAAGGTTGGTCACTTCCTTACCTTGCTTAGCCCAAACACCTATTCTCGATAGAAAAAGGATGTAGGATATCTTCATAAATTCAGATGGTTGGAAAAGAGTAACTGATCCAATACTTACCCAGTTTTTCGCTCCCGTCGAGGCTACCAAAGCAGGGGAATAGAAAACGAGAGGTAGAACCATAAGCCCCAGACCGAAAATATAGAGCCAGGGGGTTACCTTCCAAAGAAACTCTGTATTAAACAACATGACAACAAAAGCAAGTACTGAACCTAGAAAAATCCATAGTACTTGCTGAGACATGACTTGCACAAGATTCTTTGGGTAATCAAAATTTGTCGCGATAAATATCGAAACCAGGCCAACCAGTAGCAATATGAGAACTGGCAGGAGAATCGAGTAATCTATCCGACTTTCAATAGTATTTTTTGACTTAGCCATGTGTACTCCAAAATAAAGATTTAGCAAGAGTTATTATACCACTTTTTTGGCCAGACAAATGACCTGAATGTATAAAAAAGAGACAATTTTTTTAACGAAAAAAGCAACCACAAAAGTGATTGACTTCTTTCATTCATTAATCTTAATTTGACACGTAGCCTTTTCCTTGAGCGTTGAAGTATACCCATTGCCCTGAAGGAATTTTAACCCAACGATTAATAGCCTTTTCCCCTGTATGAACATCATAGTAAGAGATTGAGCCATCAGGATTCGCAGCTGTTGCACCTTTCACTTGCTTACCAGTTTGGTCAAAGTAAAGGTTTTGGCCGTTGATCGTCTGTTCGCCAACAACAAGTTCACCTTTGGCATCAGCATAATACCAGTTGTTGTCTCCAGTAGTGAAGAAGGTTGATACTAACTTATTACCAGTAGCTCCATGGTAGTATGAACGGCTGCCATTCGCATTTGTTGCAAAGTCACCTTTAACCTGTTTACCATCAGTAGCAAAGAAGAGTTTTTGACCGTTAATCACTTGAGCTCCTGTAACGACATTTCCCTTATCATCAGCATAATACCATCTATCATGACCGGTAGTGAAGAAGGTTGATACCAATTTATCACCAGTATTCCAATGGTAGAATGAACGACTACCGTCAGTGTTCATTACGAAGCCACCCTTAACTTGACGACCATTTGCATCAAAGTAGAGATGTTGACCATTAATAATCTGAGCACCTGTGACATTACGTCCATGTGAATCTGCATAGAACCAGTTGTTGTCCCCTGTAGTATAGAAGCCTGGTGTATGTGCCTTAGTCACAACACCCTTAGCATCGATATTAAAGGTTTGACCATTAACTACTAGTGATGTATCCACAAGTTTCACACCTGTAATGGCATCGTAGTATGAAGTCGTTCCATCAGGATTGTTCACGAACTCACCTTTAACTTGTTTACCTGACTCATCAAAGTAGAGCTCGTCACCATTGATGGTTTGCGCACCACGAAGAACATCACCTTCGTTATTTGCATAGTATGTAGCATCACCAACTTGGAAGAAGCGGTTCTTAACTTGAACACCTTTTTCATTGAAGTAAAGGTTTTGTTTGCCTACCTTAGTAAATCCAGTGGCAACATAGCCCTTATCATTAGCGTAGTACCAGTTACCATCTTGTTCAAAGAAGCCTGAGTACTTACGTTCACCTGAATCGCCACAGAAGAACATCAAATGTCCATCTTTTGTATGAATGAAGATACCTTTAGCTTGGTAACCATTGTCATAGAAGTATTTTTCCTTACCTTCTACTTCAGTCAAACCAGTAGCCATGATGCCACCCTTGAAGAAGTATTGGTAGAATTTCTCTTCCTTACCACTGTCATCTTTAACGGTAACTTCTTTCCAACCAGTTTGAGTCGTCAATTTACCTGACTTACCATAAACCAATGATTGACCTTTGGCATTTTTAATAACACCATCAGTAAACATAACACCATTTGGCAAGAAGAAATAGTTTGAACCGTCGATAGCTTGTTCACCAGTTACAAGGTAACCCTTATCGTTAAAGTAGTACTGTTTGCCATTATATGTCACAAATTGACTCTTAGCTTGAGTACCAGATGTTGTGTAATAAGTTACCCCTGTACCATCATAAGCAAATCCAGTTTTAGCTTTTGTATCACCAGTCAAGGCTGCTGGAAGGAAGGTACCCTTATCGTTAACGGTGAAGTACAATTTACCATCGCTGAGAACGTAGTCAGAACCATGTTTTTGGATATTTGTACCGTTAAAGTACTTAGCTTCCCATTGTTTAATCTTCACAGATGGATCAATTGTCTTACCTGACGCTTCCATAACTTCTTTGAAGATTTCTGGATATAGTTTTTGAAGTTTGTCGAGGAAGGCACCACCATACTGTGCTTGGAAATCATTTCCTGATGACTTGGTATTTGTCACATAGAGTTTATTAACCAAGCTAGTATCATCAAGCACCTTACCATGCGTATCTGTACGAGTAGCTGTCACTACTTCTTTACCTGGGAGAGTATACAATTGGTCTGGAACCCAGTCAGCAATGACTTGAATTCCTTGTTTGTGAAGAGCCTTGAGGGCATCACGAAGGTCTTCTTTTGAACCGTATTTATTGTTTTTGCTCATGGCAAAGTCATAACGGTCTGTAAAGGCATAACCATTTTCAATAATAGAATCAAGGAAAGTGCCATCCTTAGATGAGACATATTGAGGTGCAATTTCAAATGACGTAATACCCCATGACTTGAAGAGGTCTGCATTAGCTGCAATCAATTTATTCGTGTATTGACTATCTTCTTTAACAAAGTCTTGGAAGTTTGAGAAGCCTTCGTAAATCACTTGTGCTTCAAGGGCTGCAGAAGAGCTATAAACCTTATCCCCTTCTTTGTAGGCTTTTGTTGATGGTTTAGCAAGAACGTTTTGATCGTCAGTCGCACCTACTGGTACCCAAACTGAAAGGTAACCACTCATATCAACAGTCTTAAAGCCTTTAATTTCATCAGCTGTGAAGACAAGATTTCCTTGTGCATCTGTATATTTAACAACCTTAGTATCTGAATCATTCAATGATGACACGATACCTTTATCCGTACCAAGCAAGAGTGGACGGTAGGCTTGGTTCTTGTGGGCTGCACCCATATTTACAGTAATAGTTTCACCATCTGCTAATTTCAAATCTGGATTATTAGCAATAAGGGTCAACATACCAGAATTGCGACCGTATTTTCCACCTTCTGTATCTGTCTTAGACATCAAATCTTGGCCATAACGGACAGAAACCAAAACTTCTTTATTGTCTTTAGCAGATGATACTCCATCTCCAGCAAGGTTGTGGATATAAGATGTTTGTCCACCAGCTACATACTTAGGACGTGCTTTAAGAAGAGTTGTGATTTGATCAAAGTATGGTGATTTCTTAGCCATGTACTGACCATTATCAGTATACAAGTCTCCGTAGTATACACGTGTTGCCGCACCCATTGTTTGAAGCATCAAAGCATAGGCAGCTGGAATATTTGAATGCGTATATTCCTTATCAACTTTCAACATATCAGCATTATAAATATCGAAAGCTTGTTTCAATTGATCTAATGTGAAAGTGAAACCATCTGTTGTAGGATCAATTTTTTTGCTGATAATGTCTGCGATAACTGTTTGAACTTCAGAGTCGTGTGCACGAACAAAGAGGTAGGTTGCAAAACCAAGTTGATCATATGATGTGACTTCTGCACGGTTTGAGAGACCGAAATAACCACCATTAATAAGGTCTTTCATTGATGCATTACGTGCACCAGTCCCCTTATTAGTTACTGGACGAGTCAATCCATGAACAATAGACAAACGAAGACCATTGTCCATAGAAAGGGCAGCCGTGTTATGTTCGTCTACATAATATGGGTCATTTTGAGACCAAGCTTCAAGAATTGAGATATTGGCAAGGGCACGTGCTTCAGACTCATTGACCTTGTAAGCAGCCTTCATGTATGAAGACACCAATTGAAGCATATCAACGCTAACATTATCCACAGCATCTACACGGATACCATCAAAGTGAGCATCTTTGTCCTTGTCACCAAAGACGATTTGTCCCCAGTTCATGAAGTAATACAATTGGTTAAGCATTTCAGCTTGCACAATTGGGTTTGAGTTGTCGATATCGCTTGAAAGCAAGAACTCATAACCAGCATCACTACCACTCTTGATCTTGTCTTTTGCCAAACGGCTTGTCGCTGTTTGATCAAGTTTACGGTAGTCTGAGTTAGCCCACTTCGTTAAATCACTATTAACAAAGAGGAGAGCTCCTTTTTGGAAGTGTTCTTTACCTGGAGATTCAGAGTTAATATTCCATTTATCTTGGTCTTTAACAAAGGCCTCGATTGACTGACGCAACCAGTCTGTTGACTTATTAGCAGCAATCTTAACTTCAATCTTACGTTGGATGATTTGAGCAGCGGCATTCAAACTAGCTTGAGAATTTTCAATCGTAAAGACATCTTTTGTTTCTTCACCGTTGCTAAGAGCCTTAGTCATGTAGTTCAAGTAAGCTACTTGAGTATCCTTATCAGGCCACCAAGACATCAAAAGTGGACGGAAATCTTTTTCAGTTGACGCTTTCCAAGTTGTACCAGCTTCAAGGATTTCTTTTGGACGGTACCAACTATCTGCTGTCAAATAACCATCAACAAGTTCAAAGCTTGCTTTTGTTGAATCATAGGCAGCATTATTTTTTGTAAAATCAGTAACAAGATTTGTTGTTTCTTGTGTGAATGAATAAGTTGATGTGCTTGAAAGGGCACCATTTTCATCAAAATAAAGGACCTGACCATTTACAGTAATGGCAAAGTTTTTCTTATGTGATCCATCTTCTAAAAGATAGTAATATTTACCATCTTTTTCTTTTTTAATATTATCGAGTGAGACTGCAGCTTTAATTTCAGCTTCAGAAAGCTCTTTAGACTTGTCAGCCGTTGGAGCGGCTACTCCAGCATTTGCAGCTACTTCAGATGTTGTAGCTGTTTCTGGTTTAGCGGCTACTTCTGGCTTAGCAGTCGTTTCAGGTTTGGCTTCAACCTCTACTGCTGCAGCTCTATCACTAGTTGCTCCTGAATTTGGTTGAACTGTCGTTTCAGCTGGTTTATCAGCAGTAACTGCTGCTCGGTCTGTTGTTGTGGCATTTGAAGTATTTGCCACCTCTGTTGTTGTGCCTACCTCTTTTTCAACCACAGGATTTGTATTTTCCCCGACTGTAGTTGTTGAAGGTGATCCATTAGTATTATTTATTTCTTCTGCCGAAACAAGTGAAGACGTGGTAACACTAGCACCAACAATGGTAGCCAAGGCTACTGAAGCAACCGCTAAAGTAACCCATTGCTTCTTCACTTTGTGCAGTTTATAGCGTACTTTATTTTCCATATTCAATTTTTCCCCAATATATTTTTTGTCTAAAAATCTACACCTTAAAGACTCATTCATTATATCATTTTTTAGCGCCAAAAAAACTTGATAAATCTTATTTTAACGAGTTTTTTACTATCTTAATGAAAGATTAAATAATTGTCATGTAATCGAATTGGATACTGTCAATAATTTTGTGTAAACACTCAAGTAGAGTTGAAGAATGTTAATCAAATAAGCTTTCAAGTGTGTCAGCACATTGGCCAAACCCTTTGTGGATACGTTGACTTTGCTTGAAATTATAATTTTCAAACAAAGTAACTAAATAACGTTCCAGAGCCTCCTCGTTAGGAGAGTGGGACAGAAATCGGTAATTCGTTAGAAGTCGATTTCGTCGTCACACCTCCGCACAGTTGAGTAGGGCAGTAAAAGCTGATGAAATCAGCGTAGTAGAGCCCACTCAACCACTGCGTCTTGCTCGACAATCCAAAGACAATTAAGAGGCTAGGACTATTGTCCCAGCCTCGTTTGACGTTTGATTTCTTTGTTAAGAGACTCAATGAGGTT
>NZ_KV791104.1:6208-159136 GCF_001807855.1 Streptococcus sp. HMSC10E12 | reverse complement strand
TTTCCATGACTTTCCTATACTTTGGTTTCCATTCAGCGATAAAGTCCTCCAAAGCTAGGACTGCTATTTCTAAATTTTCAGTACGATAAATCGTTTTAAATTGCTTCAAAATAACCGCTCTATCTGCTCGTTTCACTTTACTAGCTAGATTTCGACTAATATGAATTAAGCAACGTTGTTGTTTAGCTAATGGGTAAGCCTGACTGATCATCTGCTCAAGCCCCTTGAAGCAATCGGTCGCTACATGAGAAACCTGTTGAATGCCTTGTTTTTGAAGCTTATCTAACAGGGTGGACCATGAATCATTGTTTTCATTTGGGGCGATTTCATATCCAAGAACAACCTTCTGTCCTTCTGGTGTAATGCCAAGTGCGATATGAATACATTCTTTATTAACGGCTCCACGTCTTAATGGAAGATAGGTTCCATCAAGAAATAAAACAGAGTAATTGGCTTCTAAGCTTCTCTCATGAAAAGCAGAGACATTCTCCTGAGTTGTTTTTGAGATATTAGAAATTGTGGCAGGACTATAGTGATGACCATCCATTCGCTCGATGATGTCGCTAATTTCTCGAGTCGTTACGCTGGTTTGATAGAGTTTGATAACCATCTCTTCCAAGTGGTCATCTCGACGTCCATAAGAGGGGATCAAAGCTGGACTAAAGTTTCCATTACGACTATTACCAGAATTATAGCCTACTTTATCGTAAGGCTCATACCCTAAAAGGGCTGACAATTCTGCTTGAAGCGGATCATTCATCGCCGTTTCAAGAGAAGTACGGAAAAATTCATCAATATCTTGCTTTTGGGCTAAGAAGTTAAGTAGTTCTGTGCTAAACTGAGTCATAGGAATAAATCTCTTTCTAGTAATGTTTCGCAACTCTACTATAACGGATTTATTCCTTTTTGTGTTTACAGAACATATTGTATACTATCCTCTGCAAAATATAGATATAAACATTTTATTCTATTTTGTACAGAAAATAACAACAAATGACCATATTCCTTGCCTATTTTCAATCATTTTGATACTCTACAATTGGAGGTATATATGACTAAACAAAAAATAAATCAAATTGTCGGTTCCATTGGGGCCTTTATCGGGATTATTGTATTTATCGCCTACATCCCACAAATTTTTGCCAATTTACAAGGCAACAAAGCTCAACCATTCCAGCCTTTATCCGCAGCAGTATCTTGTTTAATTTGGGTTCTTTATGGATGGACAAAAGAACCCAAGAAAGATTGGATACTAATTATTCCAAACTCAGCTGGTGTGATTTTGGGTGGACTCACTTTTTTGACTTCACTTTAACAAATTTAATAGTATGTATAAAAAGCTGAGATGAGTTTCTCAGCTTTTTCTCTATTCTCAGATAATTAAACGCTGCACTCACTAACTTCCGCTTTTCCATTCACAATCATTCTCATGGTCATCAACTAGACCTGCCGCCTGTAGAAAACATACTAAGATTAGTAGTGAAGAAATCTCCGACGGGAGTGAGTACTCACTACTTTTTCTTTGTGTTAAAGTAGAGGTGTCTTGTGAAGTCGTGGCTTCTTTTGGCGCTAGACGCCGTAAAAAAACTGGCAAGACACCTGTTTTAGATGGAATTTTATCAAAGTATGTTGGACGCTAGACGTCGAGTATTGAAAATGAAATCACTAAAATAAGGAATCATTCAAGACAAAGAGGTAAACATAATGCGGACAGTTTTTGGAATTGATGTGAGTAAAGCAAGCTCAGAAGTCGCTATTCTTGTGAATGGTGAAAGGGTTCATGGCTATACTATGTCTAATGACATTATCGGATTTTCTCGTCTACTGAAGGACTAAAGACCGTGAGAAACCCCGAAATTATTTTCGAAGCTAATGGTGTCTACTCTTGTCGACTTCAGGCTTTTCTAGAAGAAAACAGCTATGACTATACACGTCTTAATCCTTTGGAAGCTAAAAAGCAACTTGACAGCTTACGAGTCCGGAAAACCGATAAAATTGACGCAGGGAAACTAGCTTCGTCACAATTCGTTTTAAACCGTAAGCCAATTTATGTTCAAGAAAAAGTCTATCAAAACTTGCATGATCTTAGCCGGTTCTACCAAAATCTGACAGAGGATATCGTAAGGACGAAGAATAGGCTGCACAAAGTTCTTCAAGTCGCCTTCCCAGAAATCGAGATTCTACTATCTACTCCTGCAGGTGAGCAATATTAGAATCTCGTGTCCATCTTCCCAACAAAGCATTAGGTGCTGGAATTATCGGAAGTTGAGTTGAAAGAGACTATTCGCCAGTCAACCTCTAAACGCATTTCAGAGAACAGAGTAGGTAACTTGGCTGAGAAGCTAGTTGGACTGGTAAAGCAATCTTATTCTGCCATTTCAAAAACCTCTCCTATAATAGAAGAGGTTAAGTATAATGCACAGAAACTTATAAGGTTGACAAGCCGTCGAGAACAAGTTTTAGAACAGTTGATAGAGTTAGCTAAACCTCTACCTGAATATGTGATTCTTCTCTCTATTCCTGGCATCGCAGAGACAACGGGTACAAGCGTTATTGGCGAATTAGGAGACATTCGTCGCTTTACGTCTGCTAATCAAATCAACGCTTTTATCGGTATTGATCTCAAACACTATGAGTCGGGAGATTTCCTAGGTCAAGAGCATATTACTAAGCGTGGGAATCCTTGTGCAAGAAAAATTCTGTACAAATCTATTCGCAATATCGCTTCAGCTAGCCATACCAATCCTTGTCATATCGCAGATTTCTATGAGAAACGAAACAGACAATCGACAATAGCTTCAACTAAGCCACATACGATTTCCTCTATACATCGTCTCATTCGAACAATGTATTACCTCATTACGCATAACAAACTTTACGATTACTCTTTGACCCAAAATCGATAAGGCTGTCTATGCCGTATTATGGTAACACCTTGTTTCAAAAAATACCAGATGAGGTGTTTTTTTAGCATGCCCATTTATGGATCAAAAAGTGTTAAAAATAAGACAGTAACCTCAGAATAGCCACTATCTTATCTCTTTTTTTACTTAAAGCCTTGATAGACTTGGCAAATGGTAGAAAAAGAGAACCGAAGTTCTCCTTTTTAAATCAATTAGTTTAGCACTCTAGGTGGGTAAGCAAGACCATTCTTATCAAAGTAAACGTAAACTCCTGGTTGAATTTCTACCCATGTGCTAACAGCTCTCTTACCACTATCACCATAGTAATAGCTGATTCGACCATTGCCAGCACTTACTGTTTGCCCTTTTACTTGTTTACCATCTTTAGCAAAGTAATAAGTATCGTCACCAATTTTAACTTCACCAGTCACTGACTTACCATTAGCACCGATATAGTACCAATTGTTGTCTCCTGTTGTGAAGAACTCATTAGTCAAGCGTTCACCTGTTGCAGCATCATACTTGCTATAAGTACCATCTGCATTCTTAACAATACCACCCTTAACTTGGCTTCCGTCTGCATTAAAGTAGAGGTGTTGTCCATTGATAACTTGAGCACCTGTAACAGTCTTACCATTAGCGCCTGCATAGTACCAAACATTGCCATCAGTTGTGAAGAATTCGTTAGTCACTAGCTCTCCAGAACCTTCTTTGTACTTACTATAAGTACCATCTGCATTCTTAACAACGCCACCTTTAACTTGACTTCCATCTTCATTAAAGTAAAGTTTTTGACCATTGATAACTTGAGCACCTGTAGCGGCAACACCATTTTCATCGAAGTGGTACCATTTACCATCGATGTTCCTCCAAGTGTTCTTGATAGCATTACCAGTATGAGCTTCGAAGTAATAAGTCTTACCTTTATAGGTTGCTAACTTATCTTTAGTTTGGAAACCATCTTCACCAAAGTATTGTGTGGAACCATCGATAACAGTAAGACCTTTAGCCATGACACCTTCATTAGTGAAGTAACGGAATTTCACAACCTTAGATTCATTACCATCTTTATCAGTTTCAGTTACATCAAATTTAGTGTAACCACCCTTGTACATTTGACCTTTATAGTTATAAAGGTAAGTATTACCGTTAGCATCAACATAGAAGGCATTGCTCAACATGATACCATTTGGCAAGAAACGATAAACATCTTTACCATTTGGTGAGTATTCACCATTTGTAACCATGTGACCACGTGCATCAAAGTAATAGGTATTTCCATTGAAAGTAACAAAGGCAGATTTAGCTTGATTACCACTTGTACCGAAGTAAGTGATTCCCTTACCATCATTTGAGAACCCAGTAACAGCCTTTTCATTTCCTGTCAATTGAAGAGGAATGAAGTTACCTTCTTTAGTGACAGTGAAATATTTACCAGTTGCTTCATCGCTAAGTACATAGCCAACACCGCGGTCAAGAACGTTTGTTCCGTTGAAGTATTTAGCCTTCCATTGTTTCAATTTAACAGAATCATCAATTGGTTTACCAGTTGAGATCATGTTTTCCGTGAACATTTTAGGGTACTTAGCTTTAAGTTCAGCTAAGAATTCGCCACCATATTGAGCTTGGTAATCCCTACCTGATGACTTAGAGTTAGCTACATAAAGTGAGTGATCAATGATAGCATCTGCAATCTTACGTCCTGCACCGTCAGTACGAGTCGCTGTTACGACTTCTTTACCTGGCAATTGGTAAATTTGGTCTGGAACCCAGTCAGCGATTGCTTGGATACCAGCCTTGTGAAGGGCTTTAAGAGCATCACGAAGATCTTCTTTAGAACCATATTTATTGTTCTTACTCATGGCAAGATCATAACGATCTGCAAAGGCATAACCATTTTGGATAACTGAGTCAAGGAAGGTACCGTCATCGGCAGATACAAATTGTGGTGCCATTTCAAATGATGTTACGCCCCATGATTTGAACAAATCAACATTTTCAGCAATCTTACGGTTAGTATAGACTGAAGGATCTGAACCATCCGGGATAGTTTGGAAGTTTGAGAATCCTTCGTAGATCAATTGTGAATCATAAGCCTCAGTCGCTTTAAGGGTCAATTCGCCTTCTTTTTTAGCTTCTGTTGAAGGTGCTACACGGATATCTTGATCATCTGAAGCTCCGACTGGAACCCAAACTGCTACGAAACCTGACATATCAAATGTTTCATAACCCTTGATGTCATTAGCGCCGAAAGTCAAGACACCATTGCTGTCTGTTTCTTTCACGTAACCTGCTGCGATTGCCTCTGCATCAGATGTAAAGTTCTTGATACCATCAGCTGTACCAACAATCAAAGCACGGTATTTCTGGTTGGCATGGATTTTACCCATTTCAACATTAAGTTTAGCTGACTCATGCAAAGTCAATTTTGGATTATTCACTACAAGAGTTACCTGACCAGAGGTACGGCTGTATTTAGAACCTTCTGTATCGTCAGCTGTCATGATGTCTTTACCATAACGTACTGAAGTGTAGACTTCACTTGTGCGGTAAAGTTCAACATCTGAATTGTCCATCTTACCATCAGTTGGCAACCAGTAAGAACGTTGCGCTTGTCCACCAGATACATACTTGATACGGTTCTTCATCAAGTTAACGATGGTGTCGTGATATGGTGATTTAGTTTCCATATAGTGACCGTCATCTGTATAAAGGTCTCCATAGTAGACACGAGTGATCGTTTCCATGTTCTGCAACATTACAGCATAAGCTGCAGGGATGTTATTCAAGGTATATTTCTTATTGCTGCTGAGCATGTCTTTGTTGTAAATTTCAAATGCTTGCTTCATTTCAGAATCAGAGATAGTGAAACCATCTGATTTTTTATTGATTTCTTTCTTAATGATTTCAGCAATAATATCTTGAACGTTGTTATCATGGGCACGGATAAAGACGTAGTTTCCTGACGCGTCTCCGTATTTCTCATTGTATTTACCAATTGTAGACTGTTTAGCTGTACCGTCTTCGTTGTAGGCAGTGCTTCCATCTTTGTTAATCCAGTCAGTCTTAAAATCGCGTTGAGTCGTATTGAAAGTATTGTTATACAAAGGACTTACAGCTGGTGTACGATCCTTAATTGGTTTAGCCAATGAGAAAAGGAGGGCCAAACGTTGTTTATTTTCCATGGCAAGCGCAGCACCATCAGTCTTGTCATTGTAATGGTTGTCGTTAAGACTCCACGCTTCAAGAACTGAGATATGAGCAAGAGCTTGCGCCTCAGATTTATTTACACCATAGTACTCACGGAAATAGTTTGTGTAGAGTTGAAGCATGTCAGCATTGACATTATCTACCGCATCGACACGGATACCATCGAAGTTAGCATCCTTGTCACCCATAACAATTGAACCCCAGTTCATAAGGTAGTGAATTTGGTTCAATTGTTCCGCTTGAACAACTGGGTTAGATAAGTCTACGTCATTAGCAAGCAAGAAGTCGAAGCCACCCATGTGGTTTGGGTCAGACTGCTCATCAAGAACTGACTTATTAATCGTACCAGTCTGGTTAGTAGCCGTACGGTTCAAAAGACGATAGTTAGAATTTGCCCATGGTGTACGTGAGTCATTCACATAAAGAAGGGCTCCACCTTGAAGGTGATCCTCTCCTCCACCTTTTGAATAGTTTTCAGTTTCTTTGTTCCACTGTGGTTGTGTCTTAACAAAGGCAGAGATAGTTTCACGCAACCATTGTGTTGATTTTTCAGCCTGAATCTTTTGTTCAATCTTAACTTGGATATCCTTAGCAGCACGATTTAAGTCTGCTTGCTTATCTGTGCTTGTGTACTTAGCCTCCAAGTTGAAGACTTTAGACATGTAGTTCAAGTAATTAACTTGCGTATCTACATTTGGCCACCAAGCCATCAAAAGTGGACGGAAATCTTCTGCAGTTGATGCTTGCCAAGTCACACCATCTTTGATGATAGAAACTGGACGGTACCAGCTATCAGCAGTCAAATAACCATTAATCAATTCAAAACTTGCTTCAGATGAATCGTAGGCACGGTTATTGATTGAGAAACCATCAACAATATTTGTTGTTCCAGGTGTGAAAGAGTGTGTTGATGAACTTGTAAGGGCGCCATCTTTGCCGAAGTAAAGCAATTGACCATTTACAGTAATGGCAAAGTTTTCTTTGTGTGAACCATCTTCATTAACATAGTAATATTTACCATCAGTGTATTTGATGTTTTTCAAAGAAAGTGCTGCTTCCACTTCTGAATCTTTCAAAGCAGCTTGAGGAGCTTTAACTTCTGTATTGACGACTTCAGCCTTGACGGTAGCTGGCTGTTCTTCTGCTTTTTCAGTTGTAACAGCTGGTGCATCTGTTGTCACAACTGCTTCTTTATTTGGAACAGCTGCCACTGCTACATCAGCAGTTGTTGCTGTTGTAGCTGCTTCAGCTGTTGCTTGTGTGTTCGTTGTAGTTGCTGTTTCGGCAGCATTTGTTTCTTTAGCAGGCGTTAAAACATCTGCTTCTTTTGTATTTGTACGTTTATCGACTTCTTTGGTTGCTTCTGTAGAAGTAACTAAGTCGGCTGTTGTATCTGAATTTGGTTGAGTTACTGTCTTAACTTGAGTTTCATCCGCTGAAACTGAAGATGTTGTTGCAGACAATCCTCCTACGACAGTAGCAAGTGCTGCAGAGGCAACTGCAATTGTAACCCATTGCTTCTTAACTTTATGAAGCTTATAGTGTACCTTATTTTCCATTATAATTTTCCCCGTGATTTTATTTGTCAAAATCAGACTGAAATCTATCCGATTTCAAACAATTACATTATATCATTATTTTCTAACTATTTCTCGAATTAATTGTTTTTTTATAAAATATATGTAACATAATATTAATATTAGAAAATTTTTGTAATAAGCCTGTTTCATAGGTTTTCAATTCTCATTTTTATATCATTTGATAACTGAAACTATTTTTTTAGAAAATGTCTAGAACACTTGATTTAATAACATTTGTAGCCTTTCTGACTCAAAATTGATATTTGTCAGATTTTTTTCTTTAAGGAGCAAAAAAAGGTGAAATTTCTTTAAACGATTCTCGTTTTCAAGAAATTTCACCTATAAATTCATGTCAAATCATATCGTTTTTCCCTTAATCTCTCAGATTAAGATTAGATTGATTGATTATTTATCGAAATCAGCATAACCATTTTCATCGAAGAAGACAGTCTTACCGTCTTGGAAAGTGATCCATGTGTTTGTCACACGTTCGCCAAGAACTGATTCGTAGTATTCTACTCCTTTTGGTGTGCTGATTGGGCTACCTTTAACTTGGCGTCCCAATTTATCAAAGTAATATTCTTTACCATCGATATTTTGGCGTCCTGTTACAGCCTTACCGTCTTTGAAGTAGTACCAAACATTGTTACCAGTTGTCAAGAAACGGTTATTGATACGTTCACCTGAATCTTTATCATAGTATGAAAGTGAACCGTCAGCATTCTTAACAAAGTCACCTTTAACTTGGCTACCATCTTCCTTGAAGTAATAGTTTTTACCGCCAATGCTATAGGCACCTGTCACGATTTCACCATTATCTTTGGCATAGTACCATGTCTTACCACCATCAAGAGTGAAGAAATCAGATTTGACTTGGCTTCCATCAGCATTGAAGTAATAGTTAAGGTGGTCAATTGTTTGACGACCTGTGGCGAGGTTACCATCCTTATCAGCATGGTACCACTTGCCGTTTACTTCGAAGAACTTGTCTTTAACCTTGTAACCATTATCTACAGTGTAGTAGCTAATCTTGCCATTTTCAGTAACAAATTCACCTTTAACTTGGGCACCATTTGCACGGAAGTAGTATTCGTGACCATCCAAAGTAAGGGCACCTGTCACATTTTTACCAGCTGCATCACGGTAGAACCATGTTGAGCCATCTGTTGTGTAGAATTCACCCTTCTTAGCTTGTGCATAGCCTTGATCATTGAATTCATACCAGATACCATCGATTTCAGCCCAACGATTTGTGTAGGCATTACCTGAATTTTTATCGAAGAAGTAGAGTTTTCCGTCTGGAGTAACATACTTAGTACCTTTAGCTTGGAAGCCATTTTCATCAAAGTATTGCAATCCTCCACCAGCATGAGTCAAGCCAACAGCCATTTCTCCAGTTGGTGAGAAATAACGGAATTTAGCTTCTGTTTCTGAAGTACCTTCTTTCGGTACATCGAATACAAAGTAACCATCTTTGTACTGCTCACCAAAGCTACCAAAGTAATAATATTTACCATCCTGTTGATAAATAGAATCACGAAGCTGGATACCGTTTGGCAAGAAGAAATAAGTCTTACCATCGACATCTTGACGACCAGTTAACATATAACCTTCTTTATCGAAGTAATAGTAATTTCCAGCATATTTAATGAAGGCATTCTTAGCTTGGAAACCACTATTATCAAAGTAGGCCATACCCTTACCATCATAGTAGAAACCTGTCTTACCACCTTGATCTGTCAAAGGTTTTGGCAAGAAGATACCATTATCAGTAACTTGATAGTAGCGACCAGTAGCATCGTTACTGAGAACATAACGACTACCACGACCAAGGATATTAGTACCATTCATGTACTTAGCAGACCATTGCTTGATTTTAACAGATGGATCAATCTTCTTACCAGTTGATATCATCACATCTTCAAACAACTGTGGATATTTCTTTTGGAGCTCATCAAGGAACTCACCACCATATTGAGCTTGGAAGTCCTTACCTGATGATTTAGAATTTGCAACATATAAAGTGTTATTGATATAAGCATTGGCCTTTGGAGTACCATAACTATTAGCACGTGTTGCTGTTACAACTTCTTGTCCTGGCAATTGGTAAAGTTGATCTGGAACCCAGTCAGCAATTGCTTGAATACCTTGCTTGTGAAGGGCTTTAAGTGCATCACGAAGATCTTCTTTAGAACCGTATTTGTTATTCTTGCTCATGGCAAGGTCATATCGGTCAGTAAAGGCATAACCATTTTGGATAACAGAATCAAGGAAGGTACGGTCATCAGCCGATACAAATTGAGGAGCCATCTCGAATGATGTGATTCCCCATGACTTGAAGAGTTCTGCATTTTCTGCAATCAATTTATTAGTATATTGGCTATCTTTTTCAACAAAATCTTGGAAGTTTGAGAAACCTTCATAGATAACTTGTGAGTCCAATGCTTCAGTAGCAGAAAATGTCTTGTCAAGTTTCTTATCTGAACCTTTAACACGGATATCTTGGTTATCAGGCGCACCTACTGGTACCCAAACACCAAGATAACCTCTCATATCAACAGTTCGATACCCCTTGATTTCATCTCCACTGAAAGTCAAGTTCCCTTCAGCATCAGTGTATTTAATTTTTCCAGCTGCTGCCGCATCATTTTCGTAAGTGACAATTCCCTTATCAGTACCAAGAAGTAATGGACGGTAGGCTTGGTTAGCATGAAGTTTACCCATGTTAACTTTCAAAGTACCATCACCCAGTGAGAAATCCTGATTATTGGCAATAAGTGTCAACATACCAGAATGTTCACTTGTTTCTGCTACACCCGTAGTTTGGTCAGCAGTCATAATATCTTTACCGTAACGAACAGATGACAAGATTTCTTTTCCATTGAACGTGTCGACTTTCATCGATTGTCCACCTGAAACATATTTCATACGGTTCTTCAAGAGCGTTGTGATAGCATCGTAGTAAGGAGACTTGGTAGCCATATATTGGCCGTTATCCGTATAGAGATCTCCATAATAAACACGAGTTACCTGCTCCATATTTTGAAGAATCAAAGCATAGGCAGCTGGAATATTGTTAATAGTATAACGTTTTTCTGCCTTCTTCATATCTTCATTATAGATTTCAAAGGCACGTTTCAATTCAGCATCAGTCATGGTATAACCATCTGATTTTGGATTGATCTCTTTTTGAACAATATCACGAATGATATCTTGAACAAGGTTATCATGAGCACGTGCAAAGATATAGTTAGCTTGTGTATCTCCATACTTACTATTATTTGTACGGTCTGTCAAACTGCTAGTAATCAAATCTTTCAATGAAGAGCCCGATCCATAAAGTGCACCCATAATTGCATAACGAAGGTTATTGTCCATGGCAAGGGCTGCACCATCATGTTTTTGATTATAAGCATTATCATTTAAATCCCAAGCTTCAAGGATAGAAATGTGAGCGAGTGCATTAGCTTCAGATTTATCCACACCAAAGGCTGCTCGGAAGTAGTTTGTATAAACTTGGAGAAGGTCTGCATCAACATTATCAACTGCATCAACACGGATACCATCAAAGTTAGCATCCTTATCACCCATAACAATTGATCCCCAGTTCACAAGATAGTGAATTTGGTTCAACTGCTCAGCTTGCACAACTGGATTTGAGTTATCAACGTCATTGGCAAGTAGGAATTCATAACCACCCAAGTATCTTCCTGTACCATTTAGAGAACCATCTTGGTTACTTGGTGTACGGTTAAGCAAACGGTAATCAGAATTTGCCCAAGGGGTCTTGTCATTATTGACATAAAGAAGAGCTCCCCCTTGAAGGTGGTCAGCAAGGGTATAGTTTTCAGTTGTAGTATTCCACTGGTCTTGTTCTTTTACAAAAGACTCAATTGCTTGACGAAGCCATTCAGTTGATTTTTTAGCTGAAATTTCTTGTTCAATCTTAATTTGAATTGTCTTAGCAGCTGCATTCAATTCAGATTGACTTTGGCTGGTTGAATAAGTTGCGTTAAGGTTAAAGTGTTTAGAGAAAGTATTGAGGTAGGCAACTTGTGTATCTACATCAGGCCACCATGCCATCAAAAGTGGACGGAAGTCTTTCTCAGTTGATACACGCCATTTTTCACCATTTTCCAAAATAGTGACTGGACGGTACCAGCTATTAGGTGTCAAATAACCATCTACCAACTCAAAGCTTTCTTTCTTAGAATCGTAAGCACGGTTATGTGAAGAGAAAGCATCAACTAGATTAGTTGTACCTGGTGTGAACGAGTGTGTTGATGTGCTTGTCAAAGCACCATCTTTACCAAAGTAAAGCAACTGGCCATTAACTGAAACAGCAAAGTTTGTTTTGTATGAACCATCTTCTTTGACATAATAGTATTTACCATCAACTTGTTTGATGTTGTCCAAAGAGAGTGCTGCTGTTTCTTCTTTTTCAGTAACACCAGATTTTGGTTTTTCAGCTACTGTAAGCGTTGTATCTGTCGCAGTCGCAGTTGTAGCTGGTGCTTCTGTTGTTGCATCATTTACTACTGCTGCACGATCAGTTGTTGCTGGTACTGCAGTATTAGCACTTGTATCTGCTGCAGTGCTTGCTGCCGCAGGAGTTTCGACTGTTATAGTATCAGCAGCCTTGTCAGTTGTTACTGCTGTCGCATCTGTCGTAGCAGTTGCTGCTGGAGCGGCTACTTCATGCGTTTCAACGACAACATCGCTTTCAGCTGTCGTAGAGGCAACTGGTTTCGTTGTTTCATCGGCTGAAACCTTTTGATTAGCTACTGTAGCACCACCTACGATAGAGGCAAGTGCTGCCGAAGTGACGGCAATCGTCACCCACTGCTTCTTAACTTTGTGAAGCTTATAATGTACCTTTTTTCCCATTTTAGGTCCTCTTTTCATTTTCCTAGTTTGAATGAAATCTACATAATTCAAACAATTTCATTATAGCATATTTTTTTCAGCCATTTCGAGTCTTTATCAAGTCATTTCAATTTTTAATCATAATGTAAATTGAAAAACATTTCGACAATCATTAAAAACTACCGAATATCGAAAACGGTAGTTTTTTTCTATTTTTAGGAAAATTTTTAGAAGTAATCGGGAGGTAAATAAGCTATCTCTATTCAATCAGTTAGCGATTTTCAAGTCAGCTATTAAGCAAAAACGACGTTATGTTGGACCCTATAGCTGACTAAAAAGAGCAAGGTTTCTGTAACCAATTTTGCCAGAACCAGGCCTAAACCAATAGCAACTAGACTACTAAGTAAAAAATAATTACAGGCCAGGAGGACTAGGACCAACATAAAGTAGCGAACACTCGACCTAAAGAGGGAGCTTGTCGGATTAAAGACCACATTAGCGTTCAGTAGACACTGGCTGGAAGCCGAAATCACACGAGCTAGCACGACCGAAAGGAGCAGATTTTTCGTCAAGGCAAAGAGCACGAATAAGGCTGTTGCATCAATGACTGAGGCCAAAACGGCCGTGCCAGAGAACTTTAAAAAAGGGCTGTAAATACGGATGGAATCACGAATAGGGCGAAAGTGCGAACTTTTATTTTCCTCCAGATAAACGGTCTCAATAGGGACTTCAGAGATTTGATGGCCTGACTTTTTGGCTTCAAGCAACATATTAAACTCGTACTCGAAACGATTGCCATCCAGATTAAGAAGCCATGGAATCAGGTCGGTTGACATGCCTCGAAGCCCCGTCTGAGTATCTGTGACTTTCTGACCAGTTACTAGACGGAAAAGTCCAGCAGTCACCTTATTCCCAAAGCGGCTACGTGCTGGTACCTTACCAACAAAGGCACGCGCACCTAAGATAAGATGGCTTGGATTATTCTCGGTTGCCTCGGCCACACGGACAATATCCTTAATTAGATGTTGACCATCACTGTCGACCGTGACTATAGGCTGAGCTGATTGATGTTGGCTAACCACTTCTTCTTGAATATAAGCGAAAGCAGTCTTGAGAGCTGCTCCTTTACCCTTATTGACAGGATGGGTAAGGACAGTCGCTCCAATAAAAGCCGTTTCGTCGTAATAGTCGTTATAGCCTGGGCCACTCCCATCATTAACAACAATAATACGGGCTTTAGGGAGTTTTATGGTAATATCTTGAACCACCTGAATCAGGCGTTTGTCTGGTTCATAAGCTGGAATAATAATATACATAGGCACTTCCTTTCTGTTTCATCCTATGACTCTTTAGTGACCTCCTCCAAAGCCACCTGGTTGCCCACCACCTTGGAGACCACCGCCGCCAGGCATTGAGTTTTCAATCTTAGTTTGTTTCTCACCATTGATAGTAATGTCACCACCGGTATAGGTCGCTGAACCATCAAAGTCAAAGCCAGACTGACCAGTCAAATTGATTGTTCCACCCGATACAAAAATATCGCCGTTAGAATCAATTGGGTCTGTATCGCCCTGGCCAACCTCAACATTTAGGGTTCCACCAGTCATCTTGAAGAAAATCTCACTTTGACTGGCATTAGCATTGGCCGCATTAACACCATCATCCGTCGCATAGACATCGATGTCTCCGTCATTGATGGTCACAGATTTACCTTCGATACCTTCAGTTGATTTTTCAACCTTGTAAGTACCACTATCAATAATCAGGTCCCCAGACGCATGAATACCGTCGTCACCAGCCTTAATGGTCATGGTATTGTCAGACAGATACATGGTACCTACTGAGGTGTCGTCATCATTGTCAACCTTAACACCATCTTCTTCCGCTTCAATGGTCATAGTTGTTCCTGTGATGTTGAGTTCATCGTTGACATTGAAGGCATCACCAACTGAGGAAATCTTATAGGTACCGCCAGTCATATGAAGGCTGTCATTGGCTTTAATACCGTTGTTTTTCTTGGCATCAATATTTAGGGTACCTGAACCGTTAATGGTCAAATCTCCTTTAGAAAAAATCACAGCATCCGCATCTTCATCACTATTAGAACTTGAATCAGAAAGTGTGTTTGCAGTGCCATCTTTAAGTGTCAGATAGACATGACCAGCTTTTGTGGCGTTGATTGCTGCATTTGTATTAGTCATGGTAACACCATCTAGAACAATATGGACATCATCTGAATCCCCAGCGTCTACCTTGATTTGCAAACCGTCGGATTTTCCTGAAATGACGTAGGTACCAGCTTTGGAGATGGTTACAGTTGAACCTGATAGGGCTGCACCATCACCTGAAACATCCGCAGATGAGCCTGATAACTTAATCTTAGTAGCTGAACTTTCATTATAAGAGGTATCAGAATCTTTAGAAGTAAAGTAGTTGCTGTTGTTCTTATTTGTTTTCTTACTGGTCGTTGCTGTTACAGCACTTGTTTTTGAAGTCGTGCTTGACGTCGTCCCAGTTGACTGACTGCTTGATTGGCTACAAGCCGTCATGACTGTTAGGGCTGTCGCACAGGTTAATAAAGTCGTCCATTTTTTTAGTTTTTTTGATTTCATATATTTTTCCTCTCGGGTTCGTTTGGATGATTACAGTTTACGGGACTTACCTAAAACATTTCTAAAGGATAACTGAAACTTATCTTAAGTTAAGTTTGGTGAAAGTTTGACTTAGGAAAACTTTCAGAAAAGTCCCATAGACTAGTAGGCAAGCAAATGAATACTTTATATAGTAGTACTTTTGCTCTCAATTTAATTTTCTACTAAAAAATAAAAGCCAAATCTTGAAGTGACGGCTTTGTATCTTATCTAAGTGAACTCGCCTACAACTCGTGGGAAAAGATGGGACCTGCTTGGAGTTAAACTCCTTCGACTGGTCCCCCTATTATCCTGAGAGTTGCTTCACGGCTTTGTATCTTATCTAAAAAAGGAGTTTTTTCATGGTTAAACAATTGGAAACACGTTTTAAACGTATTGAAACAAAATATGTGGTCTCAAAGGACAATCTTGAGGACCTGCTCACTGATCTTAAGGAGTATTTGGTAGAGGATGATTATCCGACATCTACCATTTCAAATATTTACTTTGATACGGATAATTTTGACGTCATCCAAGATGCCCTAGATGGTAATCACCGTCAAGAGAAAATCCGCATGCGTACCTACCTAGCCAATCCCAAAATTGATAGTAAGGTCTTTTTAGAGGTTAAAGCCAAAGATGATGAAGGAATCGGTCATAAGTTTCGTCTCGTTTCAACACCGCTTGCCATCACTAACTTGATGACAGACGGTAAGAATCATGGTCAAATCACTGACCGCCAGCTATTACAGGATATCCACCACTTACGTCAACGCTATGATGAGGGGCTTAAACCTCGTATGTATATCTACTACGACCGTTTTTCGATGAAAGAAAAAGAGACTATCGAAGGCTATGCCTACAATAAAGTTCGTGTTACCCTTGACCAAAATTTGACTTACCGTGATGAAGATGTCAGTCTCTTTAAGGGAAATCATGGTTTTCCCCTTCTTGATGAAGATACGATTATCATGGAAATCAAGGCACCTGGCAAAAAGCCTGACTGGCTTCAAGCTATCTTAGATAAACATGGTTTGGAAGAGCAGAAATTCTCAAAATACAGCTGTGCCTATCATAAGTCTCAAGGTCTAGACTACAGACCACGTCCAGCACAAGAAAAAGGAGCTGCTGCCTATGTCTAATCTCTTCAATTCTATCTTTAATGATGCGACCGCAACCGCTAGTCCCCTTCAACTCATGCTGGCCTTACTGGTCAGCCTTGTTTTAGGATTGGCCCTAACCTGGACTTACAAATACCGGACCCTCTACACCAGAGAATTTGTCATCAGTTTGACCCTACTTCCATGTTTGATGACCCTAGTTATCTTCCTTGTCAATGGTAGTTTGGGGACCTCTATTGCCGTGGCAGGGACCTTTAGTCTCATTCGTTTTCGTTCTGCCACCAGCGGTTCTAGAGAACTAATCGCTGTCTTCATGGCCATGATTATTG
The DNA here is from genome assembly GCF_001807855.1 of Streptococcus sp. HMSC10E12. Lineage (NCBI taxonomy): Bacteria > Bacillati > Bacillota > Bacilli > Lactobacillales > Streptococcaceae > Streptococcus > Streptococcus sp. HMSC10E12. The sequence continues at coordinate 142,497 of NZ_KV791104.1, read as the reverse complement.
GTCTGGCATCTGGGACCGGCTATCTCTTACTGGCTGTCCTCTTTACCATTTTCCTTCTAGCTGTTTGGCTTCTTTTGGAAAATCGTCAAAGTCGTACCGACAACCAACGTCGTAGACTCCTGACCATTAACGTCTCCTACCAAGACTTGATTGATCAAAAAATCACTAAAACCTTGCTCAATTTCACCAGTGAATGCGACCTGATTTCCCTTAACACCACTGGTGGGGGGGAGACCATGCAGCTGGTCTACGAAGTGGATTTGAATCCCCAAGTGGATGACTTCCAATTGACTAACCACCTTATCTCAAGTATTGAAAATTGTGATCTTGCCCTAACCAAAAAAGCTAAAAAGAAAAAGAATTTGTAAGATAAAAAGACATCTCCAACTAGTTTTTGGAGATGTTTTTGCATGTTTTGAGGTTAACATTTTCACTAAGCTATAGCCTATACCTCTATGCCGCCAGTATGGAGTGCGAGATTATCGCAGGAATCAAAGTATCATCTAATCATCTTCATCTTGGACAACCTTACCGTCTTGTATGTTAAAGGTATAGCCAATATATCCGGAATTGTCATAGTAAGCGGAATTTTCTTCATCAGTTGTGAAAAAATAAAATTCGTACTCTCCGTCTGGTAGCTTGCTAGCATCCAGTTTAGTTGCAGCCTCTTCTAAATCTTTCTTACTAGTATTTTCTGTATCACTTACTCTTATTGACATAGCAACAATATGTTCATCAATCATTGTTTGATAAGGAATTTGATAATACCCATAAAAATCATGCTTGCCATTTTTACGGTTTTCTTCGGCTAAATGTTTTCGACGATTACCAGCCTCTTGATCTATCAGTGTATTATCTCTGAAGGAGAAATCTTCGATATCAAGGCCTAAAGATTGCTTCTTAAGTTCCTTGAAGAGTTGCTGCTCTTCTTTTTTTACAGATTTTTGTTGTAAATAGGTTTCCGAGTAAAGGCCAGGAGTCTTATATTCTTCACCATTAACTGTCCAGTCAAGATTAAAAGTAATTTTTGAATCTAATGATATGTTTTGATTGTCGTAGGTTTCCTCTGAATAGGTATAATCGACATAAATGCCTACACTATCTAGAATCACCTTTTTGATATTCTTAACTTGGACCTTTCCCTTAAAACCATTATAAGCCAAGATTTTTTGCGTTTTTTCCCTGGCTTTTGAGTAAGCATTTGGAAGTGCTCCTGTACAACCAACTAAAAGACTAGAACAAAGGAGGAGAATTGCTAAACGAGAAAGAGTTATGATATAAGGAGTATTTTTCTTCATAGGACATCCTTCCTTTCCTCAATGATTTGTATAAATAAGCACACCAAATCCTTCAAATAAAACGAGCTTTCTTCACTCCTATTATAGCATTTTAAAGCGCTTTCTCATGGTAGTTAGAGGAACAAAATGATTTGAATTCCTCTAGCAAAAAAGCCTGAATCATCACTTCAGGCTTTTCCTCTTAGTTCAAATCGGTTGAGATAATCCTCAATAATCTGTTACTTCTTTTCGGTCATGGACATTGCTTTGCTTGCCCTGACGTGCTTTAAGTACGGCTTCAACGTCTTCAGGGCTAACCCCTGTTTCAACGAGCATAACGGCTAGGTGATAGAGGACGTCTGCTGTCTCGTTGGCAATTTCTTCTTTATCAGCATTTTTGGCTCCAATCACAACTTCTGTCGCTTCTTCGCCAACCTTTTTAAGAATCTTGTCTAGCCCCTTATCAAAAAGGTAATTGGTATAAGACCCTTCTTTGGGATTCTTTTTACGATCTAAGGCTTCCTTATAAAGTGTTTCTAACATAGCTACTCCTATCTGTCTTGTCTGTCATCATATATATCCGTAAAGAAACAGCTGTAGGCTCCTGTATGGCAGGCTGTTCCTTCTTGTTCCACGGCGATAAGCAAGGTGTCCTGATCACAGTCAGTCTTAATGCTTTTAACATGTTGGAAATGACCAGATGTGGCTCCCTTATGCCAAAGCTCATTTCTAGAACGGCTCCAGTAATGCATTTGTTTGGTCTCTAGGGTCAACTGATAGGACACCTCATTCATATAGGCCAACATGAGCACCTGCCCCGTCTTGAAATCGGTCACAATGACTGGTACCAGTCCTCCTTGTTTGTCAAAATCAAGTTTAACCTCTGTCATCGTCTCACCTCAATTCCTGCATTTGCCAAGACTTGTTTGGTTTCGCCTATATTTACCTCACCAAAGTGGAAGATAGAGGCTGCCAGTGCACCAGTCGCTGTTGTCTTTTCAAAGACCTCTACAATGTCCTCAATATTTCCCGCGCCACCAGAAGCGATGATCGGAACATCAACGACTTCCGCCACACGATTTAGCATTTCCAAATCAAAACCAGACTTAGTGCCGTCCTTGTCCATGCTGGTTAAGAGAATTTCTCCAGCCCCCAAGGCGACGACTTCTTGAGCCCATTGGATGAGGTCCCTACCTGTATCCTTACGGCCACCCGCCACAAAAACATGCCAGCTCCCATCAGCCATCTTTTTGGCATCAATCGCAGCCACTACACACTGGTTCCCAAATTTTTGAGCACAATCAGCGATTAGTTGCGGGTTGGCAAGGGCTGAGGAATTGACCGCAACCTTGTCAGCACCAGCTTTAAGCATCTTGTTCATGTCTTCAACTGAACGGATACCACCACCAACTGTGAAGGGGATAAAGACCTGATCGGCAACGCGGCGTACCATGTCAACCGTTGTTTCACGATTGTCTGAAGTCGCTGTGATATCCAAGAAAACGAGTTCATCACAGCCAGCCTCATAGTAAGCACGTGCAGAATCAACAGGATCACCAACATCTGTCAGATTCACAAAATTAACCCCCTTAACGACACGACCGTCCTTGACATCCAAACAAGGAATAATACGTTTTTTAAGCATCTTAACCTCCGAAAGACTTGAGTTGGTCTAATGTGATATTGCCGTTATAGTAAGCTTTACCGACAATGGTTCCTGCCACACCAATCTCTTGTAGGTGATCTAAGTCGGCTACTTCTGCAATCCCACCGGAAGCGATGACTTTGGCGGTTGTGAGTTCAGATACCAAACGTTTGTAGTGATCAAGATTGGGTCCTGTCAGTGTGCCATCTCGATCAACATCAGTATAGACAAAGAGGGTTACGCCCATCTTTTCCATTTCCTTGGCCAAGGTAATATAGTCCACATTGCTGGTTTCCAACCAGCCTTCAGTAGCGACAAACCCTGCCTTGGCATCAATACCTACGACAATTTTATCGGCACCAAATTCCTCTAAAGCTGCTCGAACGAAGTCAGGATTTTTAACGGCCATTGAACCGATAATGATACGGTCGATGCCAACTTCCAAATAGTCACGAATCTGCTCCAAAGTACGGATACCGCCACCAACTTCGATGCCAAGTCCAGAAACCTTCTTGACCTCTGCAATCAAGTCACGGTTAGTGGCACGACCATCAAGGGCACCGTCCAAGTCGACGACATGAATAAATTGAATGCCCGCATTCTTAAAGGTCTTTGCCTGCTCAATAACATCTGGATTGACAACGGTTTGTTGGTTGAAATCTCCTTTAAAGAGACGAACAGCCTGTCCATCCTTAATATCAATTGCTGGTAGAATTTGCATCTCCCCTACCATCCTTTCTAACAAAAAGTCTTTGCTCTCACTAGCTTCTAGGCTTTACATAACCCTGCAAACTTTTCAAGAATACCTAAGCCAATATCCCCTGATTTTTCAGGATGAAATTGAGCCCCATAAACATTGTCTTTATGAATCATGGCTGGCACCTCAATACTGTAGTCTGCGGTAACATCAATGTATTGGCTAGGGACATCTGTGAAATAGCTGTGAACGAAGTAGACAGCTTGGCCATCTAAACCATCTGTCAAAGGGCTGGCTTGCTTAACAGCCAAATCATTCCACCCCATATGTGGGACAGGTTGCTCCTTGCTGGCTGGAATAGGACGGCAGACACCTGGAATAAAGCCAAGACCATCTGTTTCTTCATGTTCCAGTCCTTTTTGTGTTAAAATCTGCATGCCTAAACAAATTCCCAAAAGTGGAACTCCCTGTGCGACGGCCTCTTTGATAACAGCTACCAAGCCTCTTCGCTCCAACTCTGCCATAGCCGTTGGATAGGCACCTACACCAGGTAAAATCAACCCATCTGCAGCTAGGATTTTTTCTTTGTCAGCAGACAATTCTGCAGTCACACCGATTTTTTCAAGGGCACGTAGAACATTTGCGGTATTCCCCGCATCGTAATCAATGACGATAATCATAGCATCCCCTTTGTCGAGTTTACGCCGTGAATGTCAGGATTGACTGTGATCGCCTCACGCAAGGCACGTCCTGTTGCCTTGAAAAGACTTTCTGACTTGTGGTGATTGTTTTTTCCGTGGAGAATCTTGAGGTGGAGATTCATTTGAACATTAAAGGCCAAGGCTTGGAAAAATTCTTCTACCAATTCTGTGTCAAAATTACCCAATTTTGGATTATCAAAACTAGCATCAAAGACCAAGAAGCTACGTCCAGACAGGTCTAAACTTGCCATTCCAAGGGTTTCATCCATAGGTACAAAAGCCGTTCCATAACGGTTGATCCCTGCTTTATCGCCCAAGGCCTCTTTAAGAGCTTGACCAAGGACAATACCGACATCTTCAACAGTGTGGTGACTATCAACCCAAAGGTCACCATCAGCCTTAACCACCAAAGACATACGACCGTGGCGGGCAAACAAGGTCAACATGTGGTCAAAAAATCCGACACCTGTTTGAATATCTACTGGTTCTTGAGCATCCAAATTGAGGCTTAACTTAATTTTGGTTTCAAAGGTATTACGTTCAATTTCTGCTTGTCTCATAACTTCTTCCTCTACTCTCTCAATTCTTGTCGTTTCTGACTTCAATTGCCTTTGCGTGGGCCTGCAAACCTTCTGCGTAAGCCAAGGTTGTGATATCGTGCTGAGCCTTATTGACTGCTGCCTTATCATATTGCGTATATTGGATACGTTTGACAAAATCGTGCACGCCTAAAGCTGATGAAAAGCGGCTAGTCGCTGTCGTCGGAAGAACGTGGTTGGCACCTGCATAGTAGTCGCCAATTGGTTCGCTGGTAAAGTGACCAAGAAAGACGGAACCAGCATTTTCCACTTTTTCCAAGTAATCATAAGCATTGTCCATAGCAATTTCCAAATGTTCTGGCGCAACCAAGTTCATGAGTTCGAACATGGCATCTGTATCATTGGCAATAATAATACGGCCGTTATTTTCGACAGATGGACGAGCAATCGCCTCACGTGGCAAAAGCTTGAGTTGACGTTCGATCTCATTTTCAACCGCATCAGCCAAGGCTTCAGAATCTGTGACCAAAATGGCACGTGCGCGTGTGTCGTGCTCTGCTTGAGACAAGAGGTCAGCTGCCACATAGGTTGGATTGGCACTACTATCAGCAATGACACCAATTTCTGATGGCCCTGCAATCATATCAATACCGACAATACCGTAAACTTGTTTCTTGGCAGTCGCCACGAAAATATTACCAGGACCTGTAATCTTGTCCACTTTTGGAATTGTTTCTGTACCAAAGGCCAAGGCCGCAACCCCTTGAGCCCCACCAACTTGGTAAATGCTATCCACACCAGCCAATTTTGCAGCTACCAGGATCGCAGGAACAAAATGCTCTTGAGGCGGCGTAATCATAATAATCTCTTTAACCCCAGCAATTTTGGCAGGAATAACATTCATAAGAACTGATGACGGATAAGCCGCAGTTCCTCCAGGCACATAAACACCCACACGATTGATAGGACGGATCAATTGACCACGAATAACACCCTCACTTGGTTGGTCCTCAAAACCAGCCTCCAACTGATGTTTGTGATAAGATTCAATGTTTTCTTTGGCATTAACTAGGGCTTGGTAAACCTCTGGATCAATCTCTTTAAAGGCTTGATCAATCAAGTCCTGTCCAACTTCAAAATCAGTCAAGTCAACCTTATCAAATTTAGCTGAATAGTCACGAAGGGCCTCGTCTCCACGTTTTTTGACATCCTCAATGATAGCTTGAACAGTGCTTTCAACGTCTCTATTTTCTTTTGACAGTTCCAATTGCTCCTGATAAAGAAGCTCCGCAATTTCTTTATTTGTTCCAGTTAATCGTTTCATTCGAACGGTACCTCCTCGTTCCCTACAAGTGATTCAATCTTACAAATGAATGGTAGAACTTCCTTGTTATTTTTCAAAGAAGCCTTATTAACAATCATTCGTGCTGAAATCCTGCAAATATCTTCATAAACTTTTAAGCCATTAGCAACAAGGGTATTCCCTGTTTCCACAATATCGACAATGGCATCTGCTAGACCAATGACAGGGGCAATCTCAACACTCCCCTGAATTGAAATAATCTCAACATCCTCACCTTTTTGATTAAAATAGTCCGTCGCAATGGTTGGATACTTAGTAGCGATACGTTTACGCTTATGGTCATCAGGATTATAGTCTTCTGTTGATGCTACGGAGAATTTACAAAGGCCAAAATTAAGGTCTAACATTTCCAAATAGCCTGTCGGATGTTCAACCAAAACATCCTTCCCAACAATCCCAATATCTGCGACACCGTGTCTAACATAGGTGGTCACATCTGGAGCTTTGACTAGGAGAAAACGGAAACGTTTGTTAGGACTTTCGAAAATCAAATTTCGGCCCTTATCAGCCATGAAAGACATGTCAAAGCCAGCTTTTTCTAGTAATTTAACCGTATCTTTCTCAATACGTCCCTTGGTCAAGGCAATTGTGATTTGATTGCTAGTCATCCAAGTCACCTCCAAATTCCACATCATCATGCACTGCTTGATAGACCGAATCGACATCAATCGCCCAACCAACCGCTGTTAACTCGGTAGCACCAAAGCGTTCAAACAGTTTATCGTAACGGCCACCAGATACAAAGGCATCTGGCACCTTATCACCAAAGACCTTAAACATCATACCTGTATAGTAAGGCACTGCTGGCAATTGAGCCAAATCAAGTGTCGTCTCTGGGAGACTATCTGCTAGGCGATTAGTTAAGACTTCCAAACTATCCAAGGCTGTCAAAAAGGCTTCACTATCTGTCAACTCTCTAGCCTTGGTCAAAACAGCCTTGGTCTCACCAAAGAGGTAGGGCAACTGTTCCAAGACCTTGTCATATTGACTTGGATTTTCTTTGGTGAATTCCTTGAGGCCTGTGATTGACTTATCACGGATATAGGCTGCCAACTCTGCTTCTTTTACTGCTGGAAGGTCTAATTCTTCAAAAATGAGTTGCAAGAGGCGAGCATGTGAAAACTCAAACTTGTAATTTTTGACACCAGCAGCATCCAGAGCCTCTTTAGCAGATATCACAGCTTCTTCCATGGCCTGGTGAACGGGGAATCCTATGATTTCAATACCAGCCTGCGTATGCTCATTGGATAGGCCACGCATCTCCTCATTGTAGTTAAAGACTTTTCCAGAGTATGAAAATTTAATGGGTGTATGAACTTGTGTCGAAGCAATCACGCGCCCAATTTGGCTGGTAATATCCGGACGTAAACTAACAAGATCTCCATTTTTATCAAAGAAATTATAGTTACCATTGTCCACATCATCGCTAAAGACTTCGAAATGCTCCAAGGTTGGTGTCTCAATTCGAAGGAAACCCTTTGTCATCAACAAGTCACAGATACGATGCTCAATCTGATACATGGTACGGGCACGTTTAAAAAGTTTATCGTGCATTCCTAAGGCTAATGTCGTTTTTTTCATGCTTGTAACTCCTGTATTGTCATTAGTACGCGCTCCATCTCATCCTGAGTTCCAATAGAGATGCGTAGCCTGTCTGAAATACGCTCCACTTTTGGAAAATAACGGACATAAATTTTCTTACTTTGGAGATAGTCAAACAATTGACCTGCAGTCACTCCGTGCGGTTTGACCAAAACAAAATTGGTTTTTGAAGGAAGAACATCAAAGCCAATAGCTTGCAATTCTTGACTAAACCAGTCACGTGTAGCCATAATCTTAGCGCAAGTGTCCTCATAGTAGTCCCAGGACTTAACCGCTTCAGTCGCCAAGACTTCCGCAATGCTATCCACATTATAGGGGTTGACTGAATTCTTGACGGCATTGATTACAGCCATTAGTTTAGGACTTCCTATGCCGTAACCGACACGCAGACCAGCAAGGGAGGCATCCTTAGAAAAGGTCCTAGTGATAAACACATTGTCATACTTTTCTAGGAGCGGTAAGGCCGTCTCCCCACCAAAGTTAATATAGGCTTCGTCAATAATCACAACAACCGACTGGTTAGCCTTTACAATCTCCTCAATTTGATTGAGCGGTTTATAAATACCTGTTGGCGCATTAGGATTGGTAATAACAATCCCACCATTTTCAACCAGATAATCTTGAGTAGCTATCTCAAACGAAGAGCTCAAAGGCACTTCTCTAAAAGGGATGTGGTACAAATCTGCCCATACCTTGTAAAAACCATAGGTCAAATCTGGAAACAAAACTTCTTCCTCGCTATTAAAGAAAGCTAGGAAAGCCATTGACAGGATATCGTCTGAGCCATTTCCGATAATCACTTGATCGGCACGCACACCCAACTGTTCAGACAAAGCCTGACGTAAAGCTGCTTGATCCAAAGTCGAATACTTTCGTAACTGATGGGCATCAAAGGATGCTAAAGCTTGATGAACTGCTGGACTTGGTTCATAAGCATTTTCATTAGTATTCAACTTAATGATATTTTTCTCAGCAGGCTGACTACCCGCTACATAGGGTTCAATCTTTCGTAATCCCTTGATTTCCATAGTTTATCCTTTCTGTTCAACTCCGACCAAGTGTACTGCCAGCTACACACTCTTAAAAAAGTGTAACAAAAAACGTCCTCGCAAAAATAACTTTTGCAAGGACGTTGGCACGTGGTTCCACCTTAATTCGAACAGGGGTCGCCCCCTCTTCCTCATGAAGTCACAAAGTATCACTTGTAACTCCCAGTCTCTAACGGAACCACCCGTCGTACACTACTGTCATCCAGAGTTCGCATACGCTCTCAAGAATGTGTCGTCTTTGATCTCATGCGTTCTCAGCTTCCCGCATTCTCTGTGAAACGATCTGACTTTTTCTATCAACGATTTTGATTTTAGTTTATTTTACCTGAAAATTTAGAACAAAGCAAGTCTTTTTTGTATATTTTTATAAAAAAATGAATTCCTTGTATATTTAATAGCCAAAACAAACTGCTGTGAAATTGAGTTCAAATAAATAAAAAGTTGATGCGGTATCTTTTTACAAACCAAGTGGATACCTAAAGAGACTTCTGACTGTGATAGCTTAACTGGAAACCACTACTTTTTTCAAGTACTTTCACCACTACAGAAGATCTCGTTCTATCTAAATTCCTATCACAAAAAAATCTTGCTCAGTTATTTTTTATGACAATTTCTTTGTACTATTTCCCAAATTGAAATCATTTCTTCATATTATAATTTGTATATTTATCCTAAATAATTTTTCAAAGCAAGACAAAAAGCCTGAAGCACAGCTCCAAGCTCTCATGGTTAAGCCAATTTTCTAGGTCTGATAAATCCTGTCATAATACTCAAACAAAGTAGCACTGCAGCAACATACCAATAGGGCATATCCACGCTAGTCGTACGGCCTGAGACTTCAACAATACCTTTAACTAAACAAGCACTAGCGACAACAGCGATGGCTGAATTAAAGAGAAGTTTTGAGGCACGATTCTTCACCCAAGACATTCCCAGTCCAGTAAGTAGATAAATAAGTGCTCCAGCCAATGGTGCAAAGAACATCATGCGCATAAACATGGATGATTCACCATAAGAAAAGCGCTCATAAACAAAGGTAAAGACTAGACTAAAAATGGTTAGTCCGATGTAGGTGAAAAAGTGTTTGCTGGCTGATTTTTTAGTAACCGATGTAAACAATATCGCTCACCGCCCTTTCTGAGATTTTATTTCCGTTTGTGGTTGGCTTGTTAATGACTTGACCATTGAAGTACATGGTTGATGAGCCACCACCATCAAGATTGTAAGCTGTCGTCACGCCATAAGATTTCATCAACTCTGCCATTTCATAAAGAGTCAATCCTGACGACTCACTGGTACGACCATCAGAGACAATGACAATATAGTTCACACTGCCATCACTCTCTTCGATGACTCCGATAGCTGTACGTGGATTGTCAGCCATGGCTTGACCAACCTCTTCATTTTCCGATACAGCTATCTTGCCATTTTCAACCAAGGTTGGACCGAATGCAAAGGTATTCACCACGCCTGAATCGACCAATTTTTGAGCCGTTGTATCGCTCTCCTTAAAGGTCTTAAAGCTACCATCTGAATAGACCGCAAGGTCCTCGTAGTCACTATTTCGATCAGTATCACGATAGACTTGGCCATTCTTAATCACATAGCCTGACTGATTAGCCCCGTAATAGTCACCATTGATGGCAAAGATTGCATTATTTTGCTGGGCAATACTTGAAGTAGTGTCGGTGATGTTGGTCCCATAGGTATTTTGTGCCAAAGCCGTTTTGAGATAGTCAGCACTTGAAAGCTGGATATCGGCCACATAGTAAGTGGTATCACTGGTTTTACCTGTTGTGATTTTGATATCCATATTGTCATCTTTATAAGTCGTATCCGTCTTAGTCACCTTACCAGTGCTGGTAGATGCCGTCGATGAAGCTGTGGTTGAGCTAGTCGTATTGGCCGAAACCGTTGAAACCGCTGAGGGAATGACAAAGACCTTTAAGAGAGAGTAAACATTTGCCCCCATCAGAAAAAGGGTAAAAACTAAGGCATAGGCATGCCTTTTTAGAAATTTCATAGAAGACCTCCAATTTTGAAAGATAAGATTGAAACCATAAGTTCCTTTTACTTGACATTAGCATAACAAGCAAAGCTTAAAATCTTCTATAATTCCCACAACTACGCCTTTTCTTTAAGTTTTCCTTAAGAAAAAGACAGCTTCAGTTGAAGCTGTCTACGCTAGATAATCATATCCTCTGTAATATTAAATTCTTTCATAAGCTCCTGAATCTGATCAAAGTTCAGACGGAAATGCTCTAATTTATGGCCATCAGACCCAATAGAATACTTGCGACATCCCAAATCCCTAACAAGGCCTAGAGCATAACGGTAGAGGTCTTCGTGATGATAAAGATACATACTCTTTGCATTCAGCTCAAAAGCCAAATCATTAGCAATCATTTTCTGGAAAATACGTTTGAGCTGTTCTTCATAAGCTTTTAACTCATCAACAGTCACGTCAAACAGTCGGAAACCATAGTCAAAATGGGCCAAAACATCTGCGTCCACACGACCAATAGCGTACTCCAACTTGTCCAGATATTCTTGAATAATGCTTGCCTTATCCATATCAGCTACCTCATCATCAAGATAATCATTGACCCCATTATGGTGAACAGATAAAAGTTTGAGATCATAGTCCTTACCATCCAGAAAGTCTAAAATATCCCTCTCCCTAGGCTGGTAATAACCAATCTCGATACCACGTTTTATACGATTGCCATACTTACGGTTAAGACTTTCAATCTCACGACTATAGGCCTCGTACTCGGGCACATCATCCTGTTTGGTATAAGGATTAGAGAGATCATAATGCTCAGTCGTTACAATCTCCCCATCAAAATGCGTCAAATAGTCAGTAAAGTTCGCATCCGAATCATAAGAATGATGGGTATGCAAATGGTTATCACGAATAGACATAACTACTCCTTATTTTTCAAATACATTTTAAGCTGCTTACGGGCCAACCAGGTCAGACTCACCATGATTCCCTCATAGACAAGAAAGAAAATGACAAAACACTGAAGGAAATACTCTTCTGGCAAAACGTTGATAATCGGGTCCAACATGGGATTAAAGAGCCAACTGCTATCCCCAGGAAAGAGTGCTTCATGAAAGAGCGTAAAAAACTCATCAAATCCGAGAAAAAGCCCCACAACCCCAATAAGGACCGGCAAGAGTGCTAGACTCATATAAAGTTTAACGTAAAGACCAAAGGTCCCTTTCTTCACATTTCGCCAAAGAAAAGTCAGAGCTGGATAGGCCAGTAGGATAACAAGCCCCTGTACCAAATGAAAGAGCCACTTCACATCATGAAAATGCTTAAGCCCACTCTCCGACGATGGAAAATCAGGCATGGACAGATGACCAACCCAAGGAAAGGTCAGGTACTGCATGAGGATATTGAAATTATGCCAGAGCTCTGTCTTGCCAAGAATGACATAGTCCAAAAGATGCATCCAATCAATATCAAAATAATAAAAGCCCCATGCCAGATAAATCGTCACTAGGATAGACAGGGCCAAGAGCCAAATCGGAGTCAGAACAGCCTCAATTTTAGTTCGCATCAAAATCCCACTCCGCTAAACTAGAAAGCACATGGTCTGGTTTTACTGGTAAATTCGCAACCTCTTCTGCCTTGGTAAATCCAGTTGTCACAAGAAGGGTTGGAAAGTCATTTTTAATGCCAGCTGTAATATCAGTCAAGTAATTGTCACCAACCACAATCGTTTGGCTACGTTCTGTCCCAAGGATTTCAAGAGCCTTGTTCATGATAATAGCTTTAGGCTTACCAATAATGATTGGTTTCACACGGGTAGCCGCCTCGATAAGAGCTAAGAGGGAACCAGCACCTGGAAGAAGACCACGTTCAGTTGGGATATTCAAATCTGGGTTAGTTCCAATAAATATAGCCCCTTTGTGGATAGCAAGCGTTGCTTTAACCAACATTTCATAAGTGACTTCACGGTCCAAGCCCACCACAACATAGGCAGGATTTTCCTCATCTACCGTATATCCCGCTTCCGCAATGGCAGATTTAAGCCCAGTCTCACCGATAACATAAACTGTCTTGCCACGATTCATATCGTTCATGTAATCAACTGTCGCCAAAGTAGCTGTGTAAATGGTCTCAAGGGGCGTTTCCAACTCACACTGATTACGCAAAAGCTCTTGTACCATCTCTGGTGTACGCATACTGTTATTAGTCACAAAAAGATAGGGAATCTGACGCTTCTGCAACTCCTTAACGAAGGCTTCTCCCTCAGGGATACGATCCTTCCCCTTGTAAATAGTCCCATCTAAATCAATCAAATAACCTTTATATGTCATCTTACTCGTCTCCTATTTCTTTCCATTGGATAATGGCCTGAGCATGAATATTGCCATCAACACAAATCTGATGTTGACTGCTCAAACTTTCTTGGTCAAACTCATAGCCTGAATAAATCTCTGACCCATGATGAATTTCCTTAACATACTTGAGGTCAATATGGGCTGGTGTGTACTTGGTCAAAAAATCCAAATCGAAAACATCCAACATCCACTCCAAGTACTTGCTATTATTAACGTGGCCATTCATATCTAGGTCAAAATAACGCACACGATAAAGCGTCTCAATTGGATTTTCCAAAGCCTTATAGCGAGGCCCTCTAAGCAACTTTTTAGTCTTATCAGCCCCATAAGGTGCTACCACCTCATCTGGCACTTCTAATACCTTACGCGTTTCATAATCCATGAGAGCAAAAGTAGTCTTAAAGAGCATAATTTGCTGACCAGTTTCATCTGTGATGTAAAAATTACGGTAACAGAAAATCTTATTATAGGAAATAGCTTCCGTTGTAATGGTCACCTTTTCATTGTAGCGAGGCAGACGGTCAATCTCAATCGCATAGTCTGTCACAATCCAAACCAGACCGTATTTATCAAAAACGTCCTTATCCGTATTTCCCAGAGATTCTGACTGCATACCAGATACTTGCAATGAAAAAGCCAATAAGTGCGGTAATTTTACCTGATGCGTGATATCCGTCTCATAAAACGGAATTTGATAAGGAATACTAAATTTTAATCCCATCTAATCCTCCAAGATAAATTGCTCAGCGACACTATCACCCAGGAAGAGTCCTCGTTTAGTCATACGAACCACCTCTGGATCCTTGACCAAGAGCCCATCTTCCTGTAGTTTTTTTACAATGTCCCCATAAGTATCCGCGAATGACAAGCCAAACTTCTCTTCAAAACGTTTAATAGACACACCCGACTTTTTACGCAAACCAAGGAAGAACTCCTCCTCCATCATCTCCGCCTTAGTCAGATGTTCTTCGTGAAGTCTAGCATAGCCATCCTCAGCTATAGCCTTTAGGTAATGCTGGATAGGGCCTCTATTGCGATAACGAACACCATTGACATAACCAGAGGCTCCAGCACCCACACCATAATACTCATCATTATTCCAATACATGAGATTGTGACGACTCTCCATCCCAGGTTTGGTAAAGTTTGAAATCTCGTAGTGCTCAAAACCATTGTTTTCCAACTCTTGGATAATATAGTCAAACATCTCTGCTTCCAAGTCCTCAGTTGGCAGATTGAGCTTACCCCGACGCATCTTATTCATAAAAACCGTGTGATGTTCCAATATCAAACTGTAGAGACTTAGATGTGGAATATCCAGTTCCAGTGCCTTTCTCACATTTTCCTTGACCTGATCCATGGTTTGTCCAGGTAGTGCATAAATGAGGTCAATAGAAATATTATGAAAACCAGCAGCCTTTAAGCTATCAATACTTTCATAAATCTGTGCCTGATTGTGACTGCGACCAATTTGACGCAAGTGCTTGTCATCAAAGGTCTGAACCCCTAAAGATACGCGATTAACAGCTGATTTTTTGAGCACCTCAATCTTATCAACCGTCAAATCCCCAGGATTGGCCTCAATGGTAAACTCCTCCAACTTAGACAAATCCAAGTTTTTCTGAAGATTGCTTAAAAGGTAGTCCAATTGCTCCGCAGAAATAGCTGTCGGTGTCCCACCACCAATATAAAGGGTGCGAAGCTCCTTGATATCTAAAAGCTCCCACTCACGAATCAAAGCCCGTAGGTAGTCATCAACGGGCTGATTTTTAATAAAGACCTTGGAAAAGTCACAATAATAACAAATTTGTGTGCAAAATGGAATGTGCACATAGGCTGACGTTGGTTTTGTTTGCATGTAACTATTCTACCATTTTTTAAGCAGAAATGAGACCTTGAAAAATAAGAGTTTAAAGCCAAAAAAGAAGCCATCTCTCCAGATAGCTTCTTTACTTTATTTTGTTAATGAGAATGGGAAAGCATTATAGTTGCTATAATCAAAGGTTGGTCCCAAGTCAGAGATAAATTGAACTGGCGTGTAAGTTCCATTTTCAAGAATAAAGCCAGGCTTAGCTTGAAAACCAGCTCCCCCTATTCCTGTAATACCAGGAAGCAAGGTAGAAAAATCGCCACCCTCCCAAACGTAGAGATTTCCAGAAATTTGAACGGCTTTTGCTGTTGTTGAGCTTTGACGATAGGGTTCGTAATCGACATTGAAATTTGCCTTTGAAGTGATATTGCCATCAGCATCAACTGTAAAACTAATGTCTGTTGCTTGAGGACTAGTACCAGTCCAAGTTCCAACCAAAGCTGCTGGGACAGGAGCGTCACTTTGGGTATCAGCTGTTGCTTGACTAGACTTGTTTGACTCAGAAGCAGCACTACCATTTGTCTCTGCTTGAGCATCATTTCCAGCTGAGGCTTGATTTTTTGAAGAGCTAGCTTCAGGAGCACTCACTTCTTCTTGACCTTGAGAATCCTTTGAAGCTGAAGCTTCTGTCTTAGCCTTTTTAGCAGACTTCTTCTCAGATGTTTTTGTTTTAGCAGAGGACTTCACTACTTTAGAAGTTGAAGTTGTAGATGATGCTGTAGTGTCTTTTTCTGACTTAGAGCCACATCCGACAAGTGCTGTAGAAACAGCTACAGACAACAAAACAAGGGAACAAACACGGATAACTTTACTTTTCGTTTTCATAAACCTCTTTTCTATATGTCTATTATATCTATTTTATTACAGAAATCAAGTATTTTATGTAACTTTGTAACATTTATGTAATCAATTGTGTCACTGTTATAAGTTAATATCATATTTACTAGTAAAAAAAGCCCATCACTCCCAAAGGAATGATAGGCTTCTGCATCTTATCTAGGTACTTCTTACCTGCTAGAGGTATCCTAATTACTATTTGTCTTCTCTTTCAATATAACCCCCTATGGAGAGAAGGTTGAAGCTATCCTCCAAGACAATAATGCGATTACCACCATCTACAACGATATAATAGTATGACTTTCTCGCATCGTGGTAGATGTCATTAACACTCTTAGCATGATAACCATGTGACTTAAGAGACTTCTGTATTTTAGCAAACTCTTTTTGCACCTTATCATTATCTACGCTGCCTGATTGATCCGCCAGATATTCTTTTAAAGGCTTAGCAATTAAGATATCTAAAGGCTTAACATTTAAGATATCTATATCATCAGAATCTGTAGTCATAACACCATTTTCAGAGATAGTCAATTCTCCTTCTGATTCATTTTCATCATCATATGTCTTCCATTTTCCAACAAAGGCTTTTGGAACCTCTGCCTTATGAAAAAGACATTTCTTTTTTAAATCTTTGGTACTTCTTGATCCGTAGTAGAGGTCTGATAAGAATAAATCTAGAACTAAGTTTGTCCCATCTTTCTGAATCAGATTATAGTATCCAAACACTTTCGTCTTTACCAGGATGATCTCTTTTGTCTGTAATTGGTATTTCTTGTCAAAATCAGCAATCGTTTTTAGTTTTGAATCACTGACGTCCTCTAAGCTTGTTTCAAACTTCTGTCTTACTTTCTGGCCAATAGAGATTTCTTTGATTTCTTCTTCCCTATGGCCTGCAACAAGTTTTGACTTTTTCCCACTTAACTCATAAACCAAACCAGCATTATTACCATTTACCCACAAGCCACCCAAGTTTGTTCCTTTGGAAGAAAACAAAAAGAGGCCAAGACTTGTTGCTACAACAAGAAATAAAGCAATCCCAAGACCAATAAAAGTCTTCTTGCCAAACTTTTTCTTCTTAACAAAGACCATTTGCTGTGAATAAGCTGGGTTGACCATTTGACCACTCATTTGATTTGGTAAAGGCATGACTTCTTCAGTCACAGACTTTCCATTGTTGGAAAAAGTGGCTTGTTTTCCTTCCATAACAAATTCACCATTTAGAAGGGCCTGCTGACACTCCTGAATAGTGGGCTTACGATTATTAATCGCTTCAAAATATTCAATCCATTCTTTTCTATTCATCATCTCTCCTAATATTTCTTAATAGAAAAATCTATCACTAGCTTGGAAGTGATAGATTTCCCAATTATTTAAGCACTTCTTGTGTCTTAGCGTAGTTAGCTTCAACAGCTTCTTTTTCGGCTTTCCACCAGTCTTGGTGATCTGTGTACCACTTGATTGTTTCTTCCAAACCTGATTCAAAGTTTGTGAATTGTGGTTCCCAACCAAGTTCTTCACGCAATTTTGTTGAGTCAATAGCGTAACGCAAATCATGACCAGCACGGTCTGTTACACGATCGTAAGCATCTTTGGGTTGCCCCATTTTTTCAAGGATAAGCTCGAGCACTTCCTTGTTGTTCTTTTCACCATCGGCACCAATCAAGTAAGTTTCACCGATACGGCCTTTAGTGAGGATAGCCCAAACACCAGTTGAGTGGTCGTTAGTGTGAATCCAGTCACGGACGTTTTTACCTTCACCATAAAGTTTTGGTTTAATCCCTGACAAGATGTTGGTGATTTGACGTGGAATGAATTTTTCGATGTGTTGGTATGGTCCATAGTTGTTTGAGCAGTTTGAAATAGTTGCCTTAACACCAAATGAACGCACCCATGCTTTAACGATAAGGTCTGAAGCAGCCTTAGTTGATGAATAAGGTGATGATGGGTTGTATTTTGTTTCTGCTGTGAATTTTTCACCAGGACCTTCACCGTGTCCAGGAAGATCTTCGCGCAATGGAAGGTCACCATACACTTCGTCTGTTGATACGTGGTGGAAACGAATATCGTATTTACGAGCAGCTTCCAAGAGTGTGTAAGTACCAATGAAGTTTGTGTGGATAAATGGTGATGGGTCGTTCAATGAATTATCATTGTGGCTTTCAGCCGCATAGTGAACGATAGCATCAGCCTTAGCAGCCAATTTATCAACCAATTCAGCATCAGCAATATCACCAACAACCAATTCAACACGGTCACCAAGGATTTCTTCAATGTTGGCACGGTTACCAGCGTAAGTGAGTTTGTCAAGGACAGTCACATGAACGTCTGGATGATTGTTGTAGACATAGTGTACGAAGTTTGAACCGATGAAACCTGCGCCACCAGTTACGATGATATTTTTATATTCAGTCATTTTTTCTCCAAAAAATATTGTTTTTTTCTTAATCATTCCTTAAATCAATCTTTTTTAGCTTTCCTTAGGTGAGTACGGACGTCAGCGAACTTCGAAGAAGTTCCATGACTAAATTAAGATACAAAGGGCGTTTGCGGATAAAGTCAAAATAGGAAGTTTGACGCAGAATCTTTCGATTCTAGGAAAACTTATCTTTTTGACACAATCCGTAGCCCGTGTTCAATTCGTTTTGAGCCTATTGTCTCAAAACCTCCGAGCACCTGAAACACAATGGTTCAGGTGCTTTTCTCACGGCGGAAAGCTAATCATATAGCTCGCTTCGCTCGTTTATAACAAAGCTAAAAACTATATAATGATTTTCTTAATTGTTTTAAGAGCTATATTCTTACAAATCCTCTGGTTTGAGGGGTTTAACGTCTTTGAGCAATGGGTGATTTTTATCTGCTTCTGAGACTTCTGCTTCTTCCAAGTTTTCCCACTTAATATCAAGGCTTGGGTCAGCGTAGTTGACAAAGGCATATTTAGGTTTAAGTTCAAGTGCCCAGTAATCGTTTACGAGGTAGCTATATGACACTTTGTCAGACAAAACTTGGAAACCATTGGCAACACCACGAGGAACAAAGATTCCTTTTGAGGCATCAATAACAGTTTGGTAAGTATTCCCAAACGTTTCGCCTTCACGGAGGTCAACCCAAGTTCCAAGAACCTTTCCTTCATCTGCTACTGAGATGTATTTATCCCAAGGCTCAGCGTGCAAGCCACGCAAAACATTTTTACGTGAGAAAGAAACGTTATTTTGCAATTTTCCTTCTGCAAAGAATGACTCTGGAAAACCAAGTGGCAACATCTTTTCCTTTTGGAAGTTTTCCTTGAACCATCCACGGTTATCTCCATGAACAGGAATATCAAATTCAAGCAGACCTGGGATAGCATCAATCTTGCGGGCAGCTAGTTCTTTACCAAAAAATTGTTCAGTCATTATGCTTCTCCAATCAAACGGAGCAAATATTGTCCGTATTCGTTTTTCTTAAGTGGTTGTGCCAATTCAAGAACCTGTTCTTTAGTGATATAACCCATGCGATAGGCAATCTCTTCAAGGTTAGCTACTTGGACATTTTGCAAACGTTGAACTGTTTCAATGTATTGAGCAGCTTGCAAGAGGCTTTCATGAGTGCCTGTATCCAACCAAGCAAAGCCACGTCCCATTAGCTCAACAGAGAGATCTCCACGTTCTAAGTAAGCCTTGTTAACATCCGTGATTTCAAGTTCGCCACGAGGGCTTGGCTTGATATTTTTGGCAATTTCCACAACATCATTGTCATAGAAATAAAGACCAGTTACAGCAAAGTTTGATTTTGGATGCTCAGGTTTTTCCTCGATAGAGATGGCATTCATATTGTCGTCAAACTCAACAACACCAAAACGTTCTGGGTCCTTAACTTGATAACCAAAGACTGTAGCACCTTTTTCCTTAGCTTCAGCACGTTGAAGCATGGCAGAAAGACCATTGCCATGGAAAATGTTATCCCCGAGGACAAGTGCAACACTATCGTCACCAATGAAGTCTTCACCAATTATAAAGGCTTGAGCCAATCCATCTGGACTTGGTTGTACTGCATAAGAAAGTGAAATACCGAACTCAGAACCATCACCAAGGAGCTCTTCAAAACGTGGAAGGTCCTGTGGCGTTGAGATGATGAGGATTTCCTTAATACCAGCCAACATAAGCGTTGAGAGTGGATAGTAAATCATTGGTTTATCGTAAATCGGCATCAGTTGTTTTGATGCAGCACGTGTCAATGGATACAAACGTGTCCCTGAACCGCCTGCAAGAATAATACCTTTCATAAGAAGGCTCCTTTTTTCTCTAATATATTACCTATATTTTAGCATTTTTCAGCCCTCTTGTCACGGTAAACCCTATGTTCTTAAGCTTTCATTAAGAAATTCATAAGTGTCCATTTTCTTAATCCAATCAAAAAGGGATTTCTATTGAAACCCTTTTCGATTGAAGATAATATCTTGCTTATTCCCCTTGGAGAGTGTGATTAGCATCCTCTTAGTGTCTTTGTGCACTCATCCAGTCAAAGATACTGTTATAAGTTTGTCCATTGACACTGGCACGAGAGCCACCTCCATTGGTTGGATCAGTGGCTACCATACCACTGTAACCGTCCCAATTTTTCGTATTTTCAGGATGCTGAACGCCAATCACCTGGTCATGGAAGAAATAAATCCAAGCCCAATGCCCATCATACTCTGTCCCAGGAAGATCAGTCCCAGTAGCTGTTTCAAAGTATGAGAACCACTTGTTAGTAGCTCCAGAGGTAATCAAGCTCTTATATAAAGGCAAGACACTATTTTCTGGTTGTACTGTTGCGTCTGCCTTTGTGTGAATCAACCACATAGGCTGGTTCTTCAGTTTATCAATCCCAGATTGGTCAACAGTTAAGGGCGCTGCAATTGGAACGAGAGCTGCAAAATAATCTGGATAGGTTGCTCCCATGGTCAAGACCATACCACCACCATTTGAAACTCCCGCAAGATAGATTCGTCCCTTATCTACCTCAGGGTGATTAGCTAGGTAGGTATCAATGGTCTCTTTGAGTTGGGCTGCATTATCTGACCCCCAAGGTGTCTGCGTTTGAACAGCTAGAACATTAACCCCACGCGCCTGATCACCAGTTGTTAAGAAATGGCCTTGAATCTCAGGCTGGGTAAGCGCATAGACGTCATTTGAAAGAAGCGGAATATTCATGTCTGTCCCTCTTTCACCAATGCCGTGTAACCAGACTATCAATGGTTTGGTGCTATTCCCCGTACCAGTCTGAGCACTATAAGCCGCATACTGCATGTTACCTACCTGTCCTCGCTCGTCGAAAACCTCCGTCGTTGGCATCAAACGATTATTGATGGCATCTTGCTCAGAAGACACCATTTGCGACTGACTACTACCTTCTGCCACTACTGACAAATCTTTCATTGATACCATATAACTTTCCAGCCATTGGTTAGTCCAAGTAGAAAGGTTAAAATACATAGGTTCAGCATTTCCACCCATGTTGTAGCGATTATAAGAAGGTAGGCTCAATTCAAGCGTCACGTACTTGCTGTTATCATAATAGACCACATGCCCCTGATCGTCGGACACATAAGAATTCGTCACCTGACGACTAACTCCTGCTGTTGTAACCTGGGTTGAGCTGTGGACAACCTCTGGTGTGACCTTCTGATTAAATTCAAAAATGACTTTGGTTACAGCAGGACCAAACTCATAACTCTCTAGGACAATTCTTGTCTTTGTCACAGCCAAGTCTTCTGCTGCCCCTGCTTTGACAGACAAGCCTAAACTTATGGCTAACAAGGAAACAAAGACTGTCACATATACTTTAACTTTTTGGAACATAGTCCCTCCCCATTTTTTATTAGTATTCACCTACAATTGATGAACAGTTACTATTTTATCATTTTCTAATCAAATAAGAAATAGATGTAAATAACTCTAATAAAAAAAGAATCAGCCAACATCCCTCAATAGCGAGAAATAGCCAGCTGATTCTTGAGTCTAAATATCTAGAAGAACTTTAATACTATTAGTCTTTTTTCTTAATGTACTGAGCCACTGGATAGTCCGCACTATCCAAGCTACCAGGTCGATTCATGACCAAATCAACCAGATTTTTTCCAATCAGTGGCCCTGTCGTGAGCCCTGAAGATCCTAAACCAGAAGCAACAAAGACACTCTCAAGCTCTGGAACTTCTCCAAAGAAAGGAGAGAAATCACTCGTGTAGGCTCTCGTTCCCACACGTTCTGAGAAGGACTTAGCCGTACTTAAGTCAGGGAAATAGGTCTTAGCCTCTTCCTCCAGACTTGCAAGTACAGTCTCATCAACTGTCAAATCAAAGCCTTGGTCATTTTCGTGGCTGGCTCCTACCGAAATCTTTCCACCAGCAAAGGGGATGACATCTAGTTCGCCCTCTGGCATCAAAACAGGCAACTTACCAGTATCTAACCCCTCAAAGAAATAGTCACGTAATTGACCTTTTTGGGGGCGAACATCTACTTCAAAACCAAGGGGTTCAAGCGTTTGACCTAGCCAGGCACCACAAGCGAGAATGACCTTATCAAAAGTTTGAGCATTAATCTCGTAAGTGCCATTGTCAAGAGGAGAGAGTGTAACTGGTCCCTCCACCTTTTCAAAACCAGAGGCCTCAATCAAAGTAGCTGTCAATTCTGCCCCCTCGACTCTGGCTCCTCCAGAAGCATAGAGATAATGGTCAAATCCAGTGAATTCAGGGAGATCCTCAGCATTTTTTATAGAGAGTTCACCAATAATGGGTGATTCTTCTAGTCTCGTTTCTGCATGCTGGTACAAAGCGTCCAATTTACTATCGTCTTTCTTGAGAAGGGCTACACCAGACTGATCATAGAAGCTCGTGTCATAACCATCCTTTTCAAGATCTGAAACTAAATCTTGGTAAAAATCGGCTCCCAAACGGGCCATGCGATACCAAGCCTTATTACGACGCTTGGAAAACCAGGGGCTGATAATCCCTGCTGCTGCCTTGGTTGCTTGTCCAAGACCATGATCAAATACTGTAACTTCTACGCCTTTTTCTTTTGATAAGTAGTAGGCAGCCGTTGAACCGACGATACCTGCACCAACGATTGCAATTTTCATTTTTTACTCCATCTATTTGAAAAGAGCTGAGTCCTATATCAATAGGCACAGCTTTTTATTATTCTTTTACCCCAAGGCCACGTCCATGACCATCATGACGACAAAGCCAACCATGAGTCCCAATGTTGCTACGTCAGTATTACCATTGGTTTGTGATTCAGGAATCAATTCCTCCGTTACCACAAAAATCATGGCACCAGCCGCAAAGGCCAAAGCATAAGGAATGATTGCCATCATCAACATGACAAGGGCAGCTCCCATAACAGCCCCTATAGGCTCCACGATGGCTGACATAGATCCCCAATAAAAGGCCTTGATACGAGATTTTCCATCTGCTCGAATAGGAACTGAGAGGGCTGCACCTTCAGGGACATTCTGCAAACCAATACCGATAGCTAGGCCAATGGCTCCCATAAGACCAGCAACTGTCATATTCCCACCAGCTAGGGCACCAAAGGTAACACCAACCGCTAATCCCTCTGGAAAATTATGAATCGTGATAGCCAAAAAGAGCAGGGCTGTCTTGGACAACTTTTTCTTACGAGGTTGAATCCCTTCTGCTTTTGAGATGTCATTTCCCAAATGCAAATGAGGAACAACGGCATCAATCAAACGAAGGGCCACACCACCAAGCAAGAAGCCAGCTGCCGCAGGGAACCAGGACCATTTCCCATAGCCATTTTGAGTCGCATAAGTTAAAGAGGGATCCAAAAGTGACCAAAAAGAGGCCGCAATCATGACACCAGCCGCAAAGCCCATCATGATATCTAATAATTTACGACTAATATTCTTGAAGAAGAAAACAATGGCCGATCCGACAATGGTACAGCCCCAAGTAAAAAGACCAGCAAGCAAGGCCAAAAAGACCACATTTTGATGTAAAAGCCCAGTCACAGACACATCCTCCTACAAATGGTCAAAAGGATTAGTTGAGGACTGACTCTCAAGTATGGTCACATTCCAATCATGCTCACGTTTCCAAGTCTCAAGTTTCTCAGCGATCTTTGAGATAAAGAGGGCTTCAATATGGTGCCCAGGGTCAATAGCCAAGAGACCATTAGTAATCATTTCTTGTCCTGTATGGTAGTATACATCACCAGTGATAAAGACTTGTGCGCCCTTTTTCAAAGCATCCTTGTAAAATCCTTGACCACTACCCCCACAAATAGCCACACGGCTAACAAGAGGATTATCATGGTCATAACGAACCAAGCGAACACTGTCCAAACCAAAAACTGCTTTTACTTTAAGAGCAAGTTCTTCAATGGTCTGTGGCACGATATCACCCACTCGACCAATTCCATGATTTTCAGAAGTCTGCGTTAAATATGTGGTGTCTTTAATGTCAAGTAAGTCACAGAACCAATCATTAAGGCCATCATTAACAACATCAATATTAGTATGACTCACATAGACTGCAATATCATGCTTAACCAGGTCAAGCAAAATATCTCGGTCAGGCGAAGAGACCAAATCCTTAACTGGACGGAAAATTGGAGCATGTTTAGCAATAATGAGGTCCACACCTTTTTCAATAGCTTCAGCTACTGTATTTTCACGAACATCCAAGGTAACCATTACCTTCTGAATCTCCTTGTCCAGACTGCCAATCTGCAAACCAACCACATCACCCTCCATGGAAAGCTCCTGTGGACAAAATTCCTCATAAGTCTTGATAAGTTCACTAGCTAACATGGTTCAAAACCTCCTTAATGGTTTGAATTTTATCTTCAATAGCTGCACGGTCAGTCTGATTGGCAAGAGGAATGGAGCCTAAAGCAATCTCTAGTTTATTGATTTCTCTCTGCCATTTGAGCTGGAAAACCTGAGATTGGTCTTTCATGAGATGAGGACCAAAACGCACTTCCTTGTCTGAAAGGCTCATATGTCCAGCTTCTGCCACCATGATTTCGTAATATTTGCCATTTTCAGTCATGATGGATTCGGCAATAATCTCAAAACCATTTTCCATCAACCAAATACGGAGATCATCTTCACGATTATTTGGTTGTAAAATCAGACGGTCTACGCCTGTTAGTTTGTCCTTTCCAGCATCTAGGATATCCGCAATAAGACGTCCTCCCATGCCACAAATCGTGATAGTTGTTACCTCATCAGCAGGTTCGAAGGCAGCCAAGCCATTAGCCAAGCGCACATCTATTTTATCTTGGAAACCAGAAGCTGAGACATTAGCAAGAGCAGATTCATAAGGGCCTTTTACCACTTCACCAGCAATAGCTGAAGTAATCAAACCTTTTTCAAGTAAATAAATCGGAAGATAGGCATGATCACTGCCTACATCCAAGAGTTTTGCGCCTTTCGGAACGTAGGTTGCTACGTCCTTGAGGCGTTGAGATAATTGTACGTACATGTTTCATCTTTCTATTTTTTTAAGTCTCTTCAATTATATCAAAAAAGGAGGTTGGTAAGAAATGGTTTTAACACATTTCCTAACAACTTCCTTTTTGTTTATACTTTCTCGCCTGTAAAGACGAAAAATTTAGAAATAATGTAGTTCAATACAATGATAAGGACCTGAGAGAAAAGGCTCTCGATACCGTTTACCCAAGCATGACTATGCCCAACAAATTGACCAATAATTTCTGGATAGGTATCGACCAAGAAATAGGCCAGAGCCAAATCTAAAACCAAGGTCAAGAGGCGGGCTCCCACGAACTTAACAAAGCGCGTGACCATACCTGTCTTTTCCTGATTAAAGACAAACATGTCATTTGTAAAAAAGGCAAAGATAATGGCAATCGCATTTGCTAAGACTGCTGAAAGTGTTCCTTGTTGGGTAAACTGGAAAATCAAAGTACGACTAACCATATAGACCAAAGTTGCCAAGACACCAAAGAAAAGGTACTTGAAAACTTCGGTAGCCATGAAGGCTCTCAGTTTAGCTATCATACTTAGTCCAATCCAATTTCTGCACGAACAACATCAGCAATCGTATCAACGTAATAGTTTACTTCATCATCTGTTGGTGCTTCTGCCATAACACGAAGGAGAGGTTCGGTACCACTTGGACGAACCAAGATACGGCCATTTCCAGCCATCTCAGCTTCCATTTTTTCAATGATCGCGGCAATGGCAGGAACTTCCATAGCCTTATCTTTCATGCTATTTTCCACACGAATATTAACCAATTTTTGTGGATAGATAGTCACTTCTGAAGCCAATTCAGACAAGCTCTTACCTGTTTCAACCATGACTTTAGTCAATTGGATTGCTGTCAATTGGCCATCACCAGTTGTGTTGTAATCCATGATAATAACGTGTCCAGATTGTTCACCACCAAGGTTGTACCCGTTTTTACGCATTTCTTCAACAACGTAACGGTCACCAACAGCAGTCACTGCCTTGTTAATGCCTTCACGGTCAAGTGCCTTGTGGAAACCAAGGTTTGACATAACTGTCGTTACAATGGTATTTTTAGCCAACTCGCCTTTTTGTGACAAATGTTTACCGATGATGTACATCACCTTGTCACCATCAACAATATCACCATTTTCATCAACAGCGATGAGACGGTCACTGTCTCCATCAAAGGCAAGACCAATTGCTGAGCCAGTTTCTTTAACCAAGGCTTGCAACTGCTCTGGGTGTGTCGAACCAACACCAGCATTGATGTTAAGGCCATCAGGTTGGTCACCAATGACAGCGATTTCTGCGTTCAAGTCAAGGAAAATATTACGTGCAGATACCGCAGCCGCACCATTAGCCGCATCCAAAGCAACTTTCATGCCACCAAGGTCAACACCTGTAGCTACCAAGAATTTTTCGTATTTACGAAGACCCTCTGGATAATCAACAAGTGTTCCAAGTCCTTCAGCTGAAGGGCGTGGAAGCGTATCTTCTGCAGCATCGAGAAGGGCTTCAATTTCCGCTTCACGCGCATCATCCAATTTAAAGCCATCGCCACCAAAGAACTTGATACCATTATCAAGAGCTGGATTATGGCTGGCTGAAATCATAACACCGGCACTTGCATTTTCTGTACGAACCAAGTATGAGACGCCAGGTGTTGCAAGTACTCCAAGTTTGTAGACTTCAATACCCACTGAGAGCAAACCTGCTACTAAGGCAGATTCCAACATCTCACCAGAGATACGTGTATCACGTGCCACAAAAACTTTAGGACGGCCAGTCTCATGTTGGCTAAGCACATAACCACCAAAACGACCTAATTTAAAGGCCAATTCAGGCGTAAGTTCAACGTTTGCTTCTCCACGAACACCGTCTGTTCCAAAATATTTACCCATAATTTTATTATTAGTGCTTGAGCACTAAATCCTCCTTAAACTGTGATGCTGTTTAGCAAGAGTCAATCTAGTGAAATCTATCTAGATAATCTAACTTTATAAGATTTCGCCAATATTTTCAACCCTTGATTTTAAACATTTTTAATTGGTTACATTTTTGTGAGATTAGTCCCTCTCAATCCCATCCATTATACATGAATTTGGGAGAAAATGTAACTCCCCCTATTTTTGCGTGACTTTTAAGTTAACCTTAACAGTGCCAGGCTGAACCGTAACACCTTCTGCCTTAAGGTCTATGGTTTTTGAAGTGTCCTTAGTCACTTGACTAATGTCTACTGGGACTGTGATGCTATCAATCTTATCCATAGCTTCTTGGCTACCAACGATAGTCACATGCCCACGATCAAAACTGTAGCTGATACTAGACACATTGCTAGCCTTATCTCCAGTCAGTTCGACCTTGACAGGGACAGATTTGCTTAATTTTCTCAAACTAATCTTTGCATGTACCTTAGCTGGTGAGATAGAGCTTGCTAGGACTGTACCATTTGTCGAAACTGCTTGAAGAACCAAGTTACCATCATAATCTTCAGACAGGTTGGAATCACCTTCCAATACTGCTTGAACATGGTCAATCTGATTAATGATATCTTCACTCGAGGTCACTTCTACCTTGGTGTTATCCAGGCTAACCTTTTTAACCTCATAGCCATTTGCCAACTTATCAGAAGTGATGTTAGCTACTACGTCAAAGGTCTTGCTGGCTTTTTTACCAATAGTTGCTGTCAAGGTTGATGGTGACACTTGCGCAGACATTCCGGCTGGAAGATCCTTAACCTGAATAGGTACTCGACTGGTTCCTTGGCCTAAATTTGACAAATCAGCAACTAATTTAAAGTGACGTGTATCACTACTTGTCTCAGTCGTTAACGCCAGTTGTGTTGTCGCTGTCAAATAGACTTCGGCATCATAGGAATAACCACTGATAAAGTACTTATCACTATCATATTTAATATCCACAGGGACCGACTCAACGGTTTGTGTAAAGGTATTAGATGCACTTGAACTATTGCTTTTATTTTGCGAGTTCCCCGACCAGGCTGTGAAAAAGAGTACCACAGCAAAGAAGAGTGCAACTAGTATCTGCCATAAACGATCGTTTTTAAAGAAATTTACCAAACGCTTCATTTTTTGCTACCTCCAATCCAACGTTGGAAGAATGACTGACGTGGTTCTTGTTCTTTCAACAAGATAAGACTCAACTCTTCTTCAAATTCTTGAATAGAAAGATCATGGATGAAATTTCCCTTGTAAGCAATGGAAATCGCACCAGTCTCCTCTGACACAACAAAGGTAAGCGCATCTGTTTGTTCTGAAAGACCAATGGCAGCCCTATGCCTAGTTCCAAATTCTTTGGAAATCTTATTAGATTCCGTCAATGGCAGATAAGAACAAGCCGTCGCAACCTTGTTATCTCTGATGATAACTGCCCCATCATGAAGCGGTGTATTTGGAATGAAAATATTAATTAAAAGTTCCCCAGTCACCACCGCATCAAGTGGAATTCCAGTCGCAATCTGCTCTTGTAAGGTCTGAGTCTGTTCAATAGAAACCAAGGCCCCAATCTTACGAGGACTCATGTACTTAACAGCTTTAACGTAGGCTTGAACCAACTTCTCATCTGAACTAACCTCTTTATTTTGCAAAAAATGCTGAGGCGTACGTCCAAAGGTTTCAAGAGCAGAACGAAGCTCTGGCGCAAAGATCACAACCGCCGCAATGGCTCCATAGTTGATGACCTGATTCATCAAATAAGAAATCGTCGTGAAGCCTATAAAATCAGAAATCAGTTTGACTAAAATAAATAAGACAACCCCTTGAACAAGGGTCATAATTTTTGTTCCTCGTAAGGCCCTAATAAAGCGATAAATTAAAAAAGCAACAATCAATATGTCCAAACTATTGACGATAACTTTCAGCGGACTATCAAAGAGTGACCGCCAAAAATCAATATCAATGGACGAAAGTATTCCCATACATATCACACTTTCTTTTAATTTTTAAACAGTTTCTATTATACCACGAATTCTAACTATTTTGAGACTACAATCACTACTTTTTGTGATAAAATAAATTCATGACTATGAAAACTACCATGGGAATTCTGGCGGGTAAAGCTAGCCATTTCGTCCTTTCAAAATTGGGACGTGGTTCAACCCTGCCTGGAAAAATTGCCCTTAAATTTGACAAAGATATTTTAGACACTTTAGCCAAGGACTACGAGATTGTCGTTGTCACTGGAACCAACGGTAAGACTCTGACAACAGCTTTAACAGTAGGTATTCTTAGAGAAGCTTTTGGTGAGATTGTGACCAATCCTAGCGGAGCCAACATGATCACAGGGATCACTTCTACTTTCCTAACAGCTAAAAAAGCCAAGTCTGGTAAGAAAATCGCTGTCTTGGAAATTGACGAGGCCAGCCTTCCAAAAATCACTGAATACATCACTCCAAGTCTTTTTGTCTTCACAAATATTTTCCGTGACCAAATGGACCGCTATGGTGAAATCTATACCACTTATCAGATGATTTTAGATGGTGCTGCTAAGGCGCCTAAGGCTGCTATTTTGGCTAATGGAGACAGTCCTCTTTTCAATTCTAAAGAGGTAGTCAATCCCGTGCGTTTCTACGGTTTTGACACTAAAAAGCATGATCCAGAGCTGGCACATTATAATACTGAAGGCATTGTCTGCCCTAAATGTGAGAGTATCCTCCAGTATCGCCTTAATACATACGCTAACTTGGGAGACTATGTGTGCCTTAACTGCGACTTCCACCGTCCAGAATTAGATTATAAGCTGACAGAGTTGACTAAAATCACCAACACTACTTCTGAATTTGTTATTGATGGACAAGATTACAAGATTAATGTCGGTGGTCTTTATAACATCTACAATGCCCTTGCTGCTGTTTCTGTCGCTGAATTCTTCGGAGTAGCTCCAGAGCAAATCAAAGCTGGTTTTGATAAGAGCCGTGCTGTCTTTGGACGCCAAGAAACTTTTAAGA
This sequence comes from Streptococcus sp. HMSC10E12, assembly GCF_001807855.1. Taxonomy (NCBI): domain Bacteria; kingdom Bacillati; phylum Bacillota; class Bacilli; order Lactobacillales; family Streptococcaceae; genus Streptococcus; species Streptococcus sp. HMSC10E12. The sequence continues at coordinate 112,130 of NZ_KV791104.1, read as the reverse complement.
TTGGTGACAAATCATGTACCCTCGTACTAATTAAGAATCCCGTAGGAGCCAGCCAAGCTCTTGACATGATTAAACTTGCAGATTATCCATTTAGCTTGTCAGTCCTTCTTAATGCTAACTATGCTGATGGTATTGACACCAGCTGGATTTGGGATGCCAACTTTGAAAGCATTCTCGAGATGGATATCCCTGAGATTAATGCTGGTGGTGTTCGCCATTCTGAAATTGCCCGCCGCCTTCGTGTGACTGGCTATCCAGAGGATAAGATTACGCAAGCAGAAAAACTTGAAGATATTATGGCTTTGATTGAAAAACAAGATTGCGACCATGCCTATATCTTGGCGACCTATACTGCCATGCTTGAATTCCGTGATATTCTTGCTCAACGTCATGCTGTCGGAAAGGAGATGAACTAATGACCTATACTTCACTCAAATCTCCAGAAAATCGTGACTATACCTATGATCTAATTGTTGCCCACCTTTATGGTAATCTGCTCAATACCTACGGTGACAACGGTAATGTCCTTATGATCAAATACGTGGGGGAGAAACTTGGTGCTAAGATGACCTTCGACATCGTTTCAGTTGGAGATGACTTTGACAAGGACCACTACGACATGGTCTTCTTTGGAGGTGGTCAAGACTACGAACAATCCATCGTTGCCAAAGATCTCCCATCTAAACGTGATGCCATTGGTCAATTTATCCAAGATAATAAAGTAATCCTAGCCATCTGTGGTGGTTTCCAACTTCTTGGACAATATTATATCCAGGCTAACGGTGTCCGTATTGATGGTATCGGCGTCATGGGCCACTACACCCTTAATCAAGAAAATAACCGTTACATCGGTGATATCAAAATCCATAACGAAGAGTTTGATGAAACTTACTATGGTTTTGAAAATCACCAAGGACGCACCTTCCTTTCTGAGGATGAAAAACCACTTGGAAAAGTGGTCTACGGTAATGGTAATAACAAGGAAGATGGTACTGAAGGTGTCCACTATAAAAATGTTTATGGTAGCTACTTCCATGGACCAATTCTTTCTCGTAACGCCAACCTCGCCTACCGTTTGGTCACAACTGCCCTTCGTAACAAATATGGCCAAGACATTAAATTGCCAAGTTACGATGACATTCTCTCAAGTGAGATTGCAGAAGAATACGCAGATACTAAATCAAAAGCAGAATTTGAGAAATAATTCTATGACATAGCAAAATAGCGAAACCCTAGGGTTTCGCTATTTTTTCATATCTATTTCCAAAGACGTCTTTTCTTCAATCTATCTTCAATTTTACGATTATCAATCCTTAAAATGGCAATCATATCAAACAAGAGCCAAGTTCGTTTAGGATAAACAATGTATTTTGGAGACCATATTGGAGAGAACTTCTCCTTATAACGTTGGAGTCCACTAAAAGAGTAAAAACGCTGGGCAAAGACATAGACCAAATTGGCGACCTTTTCTTCCAAGAAGCTATCTTCTTCAGTACCCACATTCGCGAGTGGAGCCATCCCCATATCAAAGTATTGCTTTCCTTCTGCTTGGAAGTACTGGAAGAGTTTGACAAAGAGGTAATCCATGATGCCTTCAGGTGCCTTTTCAAAGTCATAACGCATAAGGTCAATTGTCGCCACCCGTTTGTTTTTGGTTGGCATGATATTAGCAAAGGCTACAATTTCTCCTTCCTCACTCTCAACAATAGCAATCGGTGCCTGCTGCAGATAGGTTTCATCAAAGAAGCCAAGTGAGAAGCCCTTCTCCTTACGGCCATTAAGCCAAATATCTGAGACAGCCTTCATTTCTTGCATCTGAGTCTCTGAAAATGGAGGATCAAGCAACTTAAACTGGAAACCTGCTTTTTCAACACGATTGGTTGGTTTACGGAACTTCTTACCATGCTTACCATCGACAGAGAATGTCGTCAAATCAACCATGGCGTTTTCCCCAAATTTCATAAAATCAAAGCCATAATCATGAAGCATCAGGGTAATACTCTCGTCTGCCTCATAAAACAAGGCTTGTAAATTCCAATCTGATAGTGTCTTCAAGAAAGATTCCCAAGCTGGACGATAATAGTTTTCATTACCAATTGGATTTCCCATAACCACACACTTATTGCTGGTTTGTGCAAATTGGAAAACTACCTGGTCTTGTCCATCAACACGATACCAAAAGAGGCGTTTATCATGTAAATAAGCCAAGGCACTTTCTGATGCACCTCCGTATTTCTCAAGGAGAGCTGTGAAACGTTCGTCATCCATGCTTTGACCAAAAGGCCTGCGGGGTGCCAAAATTCTCAAGACTCCCCAAACAATAGTTGCAATGATAACTGATGCCAGTAAAATATCAAACCAAATATGAACAAAATGTCCAAGAACATCCCGGTTCTTAGGTGGCAATAAATGAGACCAAAAACCGCTGCCACCCAGAACAAGAAGAACCAGAATAGTAAAGGCTAGGAAAAGGAAATCCTTTGTTTTGTCTTCCCAACTATAAACAAAGTAACGATGATACAACCTCTTTCTGATGATCAACATAAGCACCAAAGAGAGTACAATTAGGAAAGACATAGCCCAAGAAATACCATTGAGATTGACATAAATCAAGGTCAAGACAAAGGTTATTAAGGAGGCAATGAAAGCTCCCTTAACCCGGCGTCTGATGAGACGAGCCATGAAAATGAATAGGGTTCCAAATAGGATACTTGGGAATTGCCAAATCAACTGTTCCTGAATAGGATCAAAACTGCTAATAAAGTAGACATTTGCCAAGCGTTCAGGGATTAAGGCTGACAAAATCAAGAAAATCCCTAAAAAACGCAGCAAATACACGAGAAAACGGTGGAGAGTTCCACCAAATACTCGTGAAGAAAGTTTGAAGTATTTCTCGTTGATACGCCCTCCCATGTGTTTGAAAAAGAAGACAACACCTAACAAGAAGGGAATAACGTAGTAAGTTAAACGAAAGAGCAAGAGCAGACTAACCGCAAGAGCATTACTAACCCCCATAGAGGTCAGACCGGTAATCACAATCAAATCGAAACTACCAATCCCGCCCGGAATCATAGAGAAGATACCAATAATAACCGCTAGGAAATAAAGAGGAATCAGATTATAAAGAGGAACATGCAAGCCCATTAAATAAGCTACACTTACAAAGCTTCCAAGGGCCGTTCCCCATTCAGCTGTCGAAGCTAAAAGAAGACTTAGCCTCGTTTTCAATGGTACTTGACCAAAATAGGCTAATTTTTCACGACTAGAAACAAAGAAAATAAAAGGCAGATAAAGGAAAATACCCAATAACAGTAACCAATACTTTCTTAAATCTGGACTTAGAGGGAAGAACCAAAAGACAGCGAATACCAAACCACTTAAAAGGGATAGGCCAGACATAAAGTAAGGCAATAAACGAGAAAGTGCCTTAACACCCGTCTTTTCCTGCCCATCCTCAGAATAAAAGGAATATCTCAGACCCACATCGACCAAACCAGCAAAACCAGCTAAATTATTGATGGTGTTAACAGCCCAACTTGTTTCTAAGATATAGGATTTGGAATAATCCGTTTCTAGCTCCTTATTCAGTATGATGTCATAAAAGAGCATAGGGGAGACAGCGACTAGTCCGATGATAGCCATCAAAACAAGATGCCAAATAGACAAACCGGCCAGAGCTGACTCAAGTGACTCTAAAGTGATGGTCCGTTTGAGGCGAACCAATTCTATGACGACAAGAACCGTAATCGAGATAAAGAAGATAGATTTAACGGCCGCTTTTAAAGGTTGAAGTCTCTCTAAAAGACGCTTCATGCCACCACCTCTTTTCGACTAATTCTCACAAGCTCACGAATCATTTGATTGAAAATCTTATATTTACGTTGAGCTAGACGATGCCCTTCACGACGTTGGACATAGAGCTTATGAATCGGAAAGAGTTCTGAAATCTCCCTAGAATGCCTGATACTGATAACATCCCTTTGCCCCATAACTACCCAAACAGGATAGGCAGCCTGATGTAGACGTTCCCTATCTAGTGGCAAGTCATGAAGCATAAGCCCCGTTACCTGAGCCATGATATCCATTTTAGATGAAAATGGTGACAAGGCTTTTAAGCAAAGATATTGTAGATAGACCGCGAATCTTGAGCGTCTCGTCAACCCATTAAAGGTCATATTTCCCGCATTAAGCAAAAGCCCTGCAATCCGGTCAGGATAACGACTAGCATAAACCATAGCCAAATTGGCACCATCACTATGACCGACAAATAAGGCCTTCTTGATATTCAAATATTGCAAAATTTCCTCCAAATCGGCAGCCATCTGTTCAAAGGTCATCTTAACACTATGACGACTGGACCTGCCGTGATTACGACTATCAATGAAAATTAAACGATAGTCTCGATACAGAATTCCTTGCTTACCAAAGTAATTTCCTGACAAATTATTGCCATGCAAAAAAACAATTGGAAAGCCTTTACCGAGATCACGATAATAGATGATTTGACCATCTTTCACTTTGAATTCCATAATATTACCTACCTTTTCACTAACGCATTCTTATACGATAATTAGTCTTATAAGGCATTGAGGCTGATGAATTGGACTTATCTCATTCCAAAACCATCTAACCCTCTTCACTCCATTATAACACTTCCACTAGGAAAGAGTCAGAATATTTGTGCATTTTCTGCAAAAAGAAAAAGCCTTTTCAGGCTTCTTTAAATATAATCTTTTTCAGACTTCCTTTAAGTGAGTACGGACGTCAGCGACCTTCTTCGAAGTTCCATGACTAATTTTTGAGCCTAAAGTCTCAAAAATTCCGAGTGGCTGGTTCTAAAATGATTCAGCCACTTTTTTCACAATGGAAAGTCTCATCTAGCTTTATTTAATTGCTTCATGAAGAGTTTATTTGTATTTATTAAAACAATTTATAAATAACTTAATGCTAAATTATACTTTTTATCTAGTATGAGAATTGTACATCACTCAACACCTAAGTATTTTTTAGCAATTCCATAAGAATCTTCTAAATAGCTAGCTTTATTACTAATTCCATCATTTACACCTGTAAAAATTGCACCAGATTTGGGTAAACCATTGTACTTATTATATGCATGCATTGAGTAGCTACCACCTTCACCAAAATCAAACGTAAAATCAATTGCTGTATTCATATCTCCTACATAAGAAGCGGTAGTGACTACGGCATTTTCTTCATTATCATATTTTGTTATCTCAAAAATTTGATGATTTTGAGTATCTAGAATATAAAACTTTTTATAATCATAAAAATCAATTTTATACGCAATATGGTTTTTATTATAATCATCTATCTTCTGTTTTTCTCTGGCTGCATTTTCTGATGCAGCTATACTTGATGATGCACTAGCTTCTTCTGATGATTCAATTTTTTCAATTACCTTTTTATTCTGATGCAATGTTATATATTTAACTCGATTCTTTTTTCCATTTTTCAAATCAAGTCTAATTCTAGAATCATCCTTACCTTTTAGTTTAAATGACATGCTGAACTTACCATCTTCTTTTGCATCTGTACTCTGTTCATCTGAAGACGATATTTGTGTTCCCTTTTCTGTAATACCACTAACTTCAACATTGCCATTTTCATCAGCTGTAAACTCTCTATTAAGTTCCAATTTTAGAACTTTCTGATCACTATTTGAATATGTATGATAAGTTATTGTAACTTTGTCATTCTTTGAAAAAGATGCTCCTTTTTTAAAGTTCGTAGTTTTTCCTATTTGAATTTCCTCTACTTCTCCATCGAAATGTACAAATCCAAAAATAAGATCTTCATCTTTCTTAACTACAACATCTGTAAATCCGGCTTTTTTAAAATCAGTCACTAAATCATCATAATATTCTTCATCTAAATTTTTAGAAGATATAGGAGTCTTTACCTCATTTTCAACTTTTGAATCTGCATTGACATGCGCCACTCCTATCGAAAAAATTATAAGTAATGATAGAAAAGTCATACTACGTAATTTCATTATATTAAACTCCAAATTAATTTGATATCATCAGTATATTTTAAAAGAAATAAGGTGTCAACGATTTTTTAATTTTTTATTTAATTTTAATATTATACTTACTTAAGAGACTTTTGAGTTATTTGAGTAAAGTATTCATCAAATAATAAATTAAAGTTTGGCAAAAAGAAAAAGCCTTTTCAGGCTTCTCTTCTTATTGTTCGAAAGTTTGTTGTGCGATGAGTTTGTTATAGTTTTCTTCATCTTCTTGATTATCACGGACAACCTTAGATACTGTAAAGGAAGATGAAATCAAGCCAACACATCCCATGAGGTAGTAACCCTTAACCATCAAAGGCTCTTTAAGGGTATAGAGGCCTACCAACATCAAGATTACGAAGAAGGCAAATGATCCCCATGCCATCATGTTGAAAGATGTTGTGTTACGATACACTTTTTTCTTTACTTTGTTCATAAAGTTAGTCTCCTTTTATATACTAAGACCATTATACCAACAATGTAAGCCTTTCACAACTCAAAACATGAAAAGGTTCTCATCATCTCTTAACCTTCCAATTGTTCTGATAAGTCACTCCACTCTTCCATCAGAGCTTCTTGAGAAACTGATAAGTCATCGAGCTCTTTTTGCAAGTCAGACAATTCTGCCACATCATTTGTTTCAAGCATGGCAGCAGAGATTTCCTCCAAGCGTTCCTCAATCGTCTCTAGCTCATTTTCAATTTGCTCAATGCGTCGACTTAGTTTACGCATCTCTTTTTGATTGGCTTTTTGAGCTTGATAATCACTAGCTCCCGCTGAAGCTACTTGGACTTCCTCTGATACTTGATTTTCCTCTGCCTCAAGACGTGCTAACTCTTCAAGCTCCGCCTTCTTTTCAAGGTAGTAATCGTAGTCTCCAAGATAAATGGTCGCTCCATCCTCAGAAATTTCCATCACTTTGGTTGCCACTCGGTTGATAAAGTAACGGTCGTGGCTGACAAAAAGAAGCGTTCCATCAAAGTCGATGAGGGCATTTTCCAAGACTTCCTTACTATCAATGTCCAAGTGGTTGGTCGGCTCATCTAGGATGAGGAAGTTGTTGTTTTCCATTGATAATTTAGCTAGGAGCAAGCGAGCCTTCTCACCACCCGAAAGCATGGAAACCGACTTTTTGACATCATCACCTGAGAAGAGAAAGGCTCCCAGACGGTTACGAATCTCAACTTCAGGAGTTGTCGCAAAATCATTCCACAACTCATCAAGAACAGTGTTTGACGGTGTCAAGGCAGATTGGGTTTGGTCATAGTAACCCACTTCAACATTGGCACCATAAGTTGATGTTCCCTTGATAAATGGCAGTTTACCTACTACCGACTTGATAAAGGTTGTTTTTCCGATACCATTAGGTCCCACAATGGCAATGGCATCCATCTTCTTAACATCGAGAGAAATAGGCTCTGAGAGAATCTCATCGTCATAACCAATAGCAGCATCCCTAACAGTCAAAACTACATTTCCAGAGACCTTATCCGCATGGAAAGTCATATTAGCTGACTTTTGACCTTCTGTTGGCTTATCCAGACGTTCCATTTTCTCTAGCTGTTTACGACGGGCTTGAGCACGCTTAGTTGTAGAGGCACGGACAATATTACGATTAACAAAATCCTCCAGCTTAGCAATTTCCTTTTGTTGCTTTTCGAAGTTCTTTGCTTCAGTAGCCAATTTTTCAGCCTTGAGATCCATGAATTTTGAATAGTTTCCGACATAACGATCTAAACTATGTTTGGTCAAATCCAGGGTCACTGTCGCCACCTTGTCCAAAAAATAACGGTCGTGACTGACAATGATTAGAGCTCCCTGATAATTGACCAAGTAATTTTCCAACCAGGCAATGGTCTCGATATCCAAGTGGTTGGTCGGTTCGTCCAGTACCAAGAGCTCAGGCTTCTCAAGCAGCATTTTCGCCAAAGCCAGGCGCGTGTTTTGCCCTCCAGAAAGATCTGAAATAGGCATCTCCCACATGCTTTCATCAAACTTAAAACCATTGAGAATAGCTCTGATATCAGATTCATAGGTAAATCCACCTCGCTGTCTGAAATCCTCGGAAAGTCGATCGTAGTCAGTCATTAACTTGTCCAAATCAGCCCCAGTCAACTCGGCCATCTTCATTTCCATGTCACGTAGACGTTTTTCATCTGCACGTAGGTCTGCAAAGACATTTAACATTTCCGCATAGATGGTATTGCTAGACTCAAAGCGACTATCCTGAGCCAAGTAAGACAAATTCAAATCACGTTTTGTGTTGATTTCACCACTCGTCGGCGCTTCCTCTCCAACCAAGATTTTCAATAAGGTTGATTTTCCAGCACCGTTACGGCCAACCAAGGCAATACAATCGCGTTCATCTACCTGAATATTAATATTATCAAAGAGCACATCTCCTGAGAAAGAGCGCTCAATCTTGTTTCCTTGTAAAATAATCATAACGTTTCAATTATACCAAAAAAGCCAAGCTCCTGCTTAGGCTTTCTGACTTTCTTTCAAAATGCTTGCTACCTTAGTATTAATCAAGTCGATAGCAACAGTATTTGTGACACCTTCAGGAATCACCACATCTGCGTAGCGTTTCGTAGGTTCGATAAACTGGTGGTACATAGGTTTAACCACACTGATATATTGCTCAATGATACTATCCAAGCTACGGCCACGCTCTTCCATATCACGCTTGATACGACGGATAATACGAATGTCATCATCAGTATCTACAAAAAGCTTGATATCCATCAAATCACGCAAACGTTTATCCTCAAGTACCAAAATCCCTTCAACAATGAAAACATCCTGTGGCTCTTGACGATAAGTCTTTTCACTGCGTGTGTGTTGGGTGTAGTCATAAATGGGAATATCCACTGGACGCCCAGCAATCAGCTCATTGATATGTTCAATCATAAGATCTGTATCGAAGGCAAAGGGATGGTCGTAGTTCGTTGACACACGCTCTTCAAAAGTCAAATGTGACTGATCCTTATAATAAGAATCATGCTCAATCATAGCAATTTTCTCATCTGGAAAATTTGATAGAATGGCACGAGAAACACTGGTCTTACCGCCACCAGAGCCACCCGTAACCCCAATAATAATCGGTTTTTTAGGCATGGTAAATTCCTATCTAATATAGTCTTTCTTATCTATTCTACACTAAATCATGATATAATAAAAGCAAATCCATATAGAAAATGAGACTTTTATGTTTAAAAACTTTCCTGAACAATGGCAAGACCTCCTTAAAGAAAAAGGAATCACTACAGAGACTGCCATTCAAAAAGAACTCTTTGCACCAATCACTGAAGGAGATAATGTCCTAGGTATCAGTCCTACAGGAACAGGTAAGACCCTTGCCTACCTTCTCCCACTGCTCCTCACACTCAAACCAAAAAAAGCTCAGCAATTGCTTATCCTAGCACCTAATTCTGAACTTGCTGGACAGATTTTCGACGTAACCAAACAGTGGGCTGAGCCACTAGGACTCACTGCCCAACTCTTCCTTTCTGGCTCTAGTCAAAAGCGACAAATTGAACGCCTGAAGAAAGGACCGGAAATTCTCATCGGAACCCCTGGCCGTGTCTTTGAGCTGATTAAACTCAAAAAAATCAAGATGATGAACGTCAATACTATCGTCCTCGATGAATTTGATGAGCTTCTCAGTGATAGCCAATACCACTTTGTGACAAAAATCAGCCACCATGTTCCTCGTGATCATCAAATGATCTATATTTCAGCAACCAACAAAATTGACGATCAAGATCTTGTCGAAAATACTATCGTTTATGACCTGTCTAATCAGGAATTAGACACCATTAAACATTATTATATTAGTGTTGATAAACGTAACCGTGTCGAACTTCTCCGTAAGTTCTCCAATATTCCTGACTTCCGTGGCCTTGTCTTTTTCAACAGTCTTTCTGACCTTGGTGCTACTGAAGAGCGCCTCCAATTTAACGGAGCTTCAGCAGTATCATTGGCTAGTGACATCAACGTCAAATTCCGTAAGGTTATCTTGGAAAAATTCAAGAACCATGAGATTTCACTCTTACTAGGTACTGACCTCTTGGCACGAGGCATCGATATTGAAAATCTGGAAGTGGTCATCAACTTCGATATCCCTCGAGACCGTGAAGCCTACACTCACCGTGCAGGTCGTACCGGCCGTATGGGAAATGAAGGTAGCGTCATTAGCTTGGTAACTCATCCAGAAGACCTCAAAAAACTTAAAAAATTCGCTAAAGTATCAGAACTGGTTCTTAAAAACCAAGAGCTTCACGAAAAATAAGCCATTACAAAAGCACTTCAGTTTACTCTGAAGTGCTTTTAACATATACAGATTAGGCTTTTTTACCAAAATCCTCAATCATTTGTTCCATTTCCTCACGACTTGGAGTTGTCAACATATAAAGGAAGTCACCTTGCAACTCTGCAAAGGCTGCAGGCATGATTTTCTTAACTTTAAGTTGTTCACGATACTTATCAAAAAGTTCTTCTTCTGAGTAAGCATAGTGTGAGCTTGCACGACGTGAAGTAGCCAAACAGTAAAGTGGCTCAAACTGAGAAGCTGGGAATGGTTCACCAGCAACGATATCCGCATAACCCTTGTACAAATCAAACGAATGAGCATAGTTATAGACGTCGATTGTGAAACCACCTGCTGGACGGTTGTTATATTCAATAGCAATATAATCGTCACCATCACGGAAGAACTCAATATGGAAGAAACGTTCCTTCATACCAAATTCTTTGACAATTGCCTCACCATACTTACGTAACTTAGGATCCATATCCTTAAGAACGTAGTAAGAATTGTCCATCTTGTAAATCATCAAGTCAAGTGGAGTGTGGGCATAATCGAAAGTTGTTGAGAAGACAATATTACCATCATGATCAATCAAACCATCGAAAGTACAGATTTCACTTGAAGTTACAAATTTTTCAAAGAAATAAACTGTTTCATGATCCCACTCAGCCTTGAAATGATTGATATCATCTTCTGTTTCAAGTTTGAAGGTTGCAGCTGCACCAACCCCATTATCTGGCTTAGCAATCATTGGAAGACCGATTTCTTTCACAGCTTTATCCACATCTTCGTCAGTTTTAATGACAGCACCCGGCACAACTGGAACACCAGCTTTTTGGAAGAGTTTCTTCATTTCAGACTTGAATTTAGTCTTCTTAAGGTCTTCTGGCTTAGCACCAAAAACATTGAACTGTTCACGAAGTGCTGCATCCAATTCCAACCAGTATTCATTGTGAGATTCGATACGATCGATTGGACCATGTTTGTAGAAAAGAAAGGCTACTGCACGCTTAACTTCATCCAAGTTTTCTAAATTATCGACACGGAAATACTCAGTCAAAGCATCTTTCAAGGGTTGATCTAACTGCTCATAAGGCTCTTGACCAATACCAAGAACAGTGATTCCCTTATTAGCAAGTTCAACTGTAAACTGTTGGAAGTTTTGTGGATAGTATGGTGAAATAACAAGATAATTCATTAGTAATTCCTCTTTTATAGTTATTTAGATAGGATAGACAAAGAAATTATAGGTTCATATTGTCAAGGAAATAAGGCATTTGTTTACGCCACCATTCCCAATCGTGAGCGACATCATGGCCCCACTCAGAGAACCAAGCTGGAATATTCTTTTGTTCAAAGGCTTCCTTAAGTTTATAGTAAGATGGAAGACCATCTTGTTCCCAAGCCCCAAGACCTGTACATACGATGATTTCAGCTTGACGGTAGCGGTCGATAAACCAACCATCATTTTGGTTCCAGATATAATCTGATGGGGAATTTTGGTAAATAGCTTCATCCCCTCCAAACTCACCCACAAAGAAACGAGCATCGTAGACACCACTAAGGGCTACTACTTTATTGAAAACATCAGGGTGTTGCAAGAAGAAATTAAGCGCATGGTAAGCACCCATTGAACATCCTGTTGTCATCATTGGATCAAACCAACCAGTTTTGTGTTTGATAAATGGAATAGCTTCTTCAATAACATAACGTTCATAAGCTCGATGCATTTCAGCACGGTCGTGTGGATTTTTCCAATCACAGAGCCAGCTTTCACTATCCACACTTGAAAGCGTAAAGAATTGTACGCGTCCTTCTTCAATAAAACGTGCACAAGCATCAATCATACCAAAATCATAATATTCATTATGGCTACCACCTGATGAAGCAAAAACCACAACAGGGATACCAGCGTGCCCGTAACGGTTAACATACATTTCACGGTTAAGTTGACCACTCCAGTGGCTAAGATGTTCGATATTCATATTTTTATTCCTTTTCCTAAATTATTTTTTTAATAGCTTTGTTAATATAGACTAGTCCCACTTCTCAGCGAAAAAGCGAAGACAGTCTGGTAAATTCTCAGCCCAAGCCTCTTCATTATGCTCAGCACCAGATTGAATGTGAATCTTGATATTCTCCAAATCAACCCCACGAGCTATCAAATCATGGTAATAGCTCAAGGAAGAGTCTATATAAGCCTGCTTAATATTACCAGCCATCAGTGTCTTGTCAGTATCATCAGCTTCCTCAGTCCCTACATAAATGTAAACACGTTGGTCATCATCCAATTTTTGACGTGACATGTAACGATCAAAGGCATCTTGGTGTAACCAGTTGGCTGAAGAAAAGACCCCTAGACAACCAATCTGTTCCTTATAATCAAGCCCCATAAACTGAGTAATATTCCCACCAAGGGAAGATCCAATCATGGCTGTGTGTTGACGGTCTGAGAGGGTACGGTACTCCTTGTCAATAAAGGGTTTAACCACATCCATGACAAACTCCGCATACTCTACACCCTTGCCTCCAAATTGAACACCAGGTAAATTAGACTCTTGGTATTTCCAGGCAGAATATTCATTCATACGTCCTGGACCATCATTATCAATAGCAACAACAATCATACGTGAAATATCAGGATTACGTTTGATTGTTGGGATAATTTTCCAAGAATAACCAGAAAAAGATTCCTTACTATAAAGAACATTCTGGCCATCATGGAAATAAACAACTGGATAAGAACGATCTGTATCCGTTTCGTAATTCTTAGGTAGAAGCACACGTACTCGACGAAGTTTACCAGTATAAGGTACCTCTAATTCATGTGTCTTCATTACCAGATAAAAGTAAGATTTATTCATTGTCAGAAAACTCTCTATATTCAAAATATGATTCTATTATACCATATTTTAAAAGAAAAAGAGCCCTATTATCAGGACCCTTTACACTTTTTTAGTTATAAATCAATTCAACGCTTAGTAGTTCGCGATATCAAATACTGTTGATTTCACACGAGTCATAGCTTCGATAGAGTATTTCACACCTTGAGTTCCGGCACCAGATCCTTTAACACCAAGGAATGGGAAGTTATCTGTACCACGTTGTGTTTTGTTGTTGATGTGAACTGTACCAACTTCAAGTTGTTCAGCAATTGCAAATGCACGTGGGTAGTCTTGTGTGAAGACAGCACCTTGAAGTCCGAATTCAGATTCGTTAGAAATCTTGATTGCTTCTTCAACTGAAGATACACGGATGAATGGCAATACTGGACCAAATGGTTCTTCCCAAGCAAGACGCATGTCAGTTGTTACATGGTCAAAGACTGCTGGGTAGATAAGGTTTCCTTCACGTTTCAATTCAGTCTTAGCAGTCGCACCTTGCTCAACAGCATCATCAATCAAACCTTGAACGAAGTCAGCTGCTTTTGTATCGATAAGTGGTGTAACGCTTGCGCTTTCTTCAGGCATACCAACAGTAATATTACCTACCAAAGCAGTTACTTTTTCTACCAATTCATCAGCAACACTGTCCATTACAAGAACACGTTTGATAGCTGTACAACGTTGACCTGAGTAGTCAAAGGCACCAGCTACGATATTTTTAGCAGTCAAATCAAGGTCAGCATCTTCAAGAACGATAGCGGCATCTTTACCACCAAGTTCAAGCATGATTGGGCGCATACCAGCCAAACGACCGATATTTTCACCGACTGGTGTTGAACCTGTAAAGTTGATAAAGTCAACAGCTTTGTGTTCAACAATGTAGTCACCGATAACTGAACCACGACCTGTAATAGAGTTCAAGACACCAGCAGGGATACCAGCTTCAACAAATGCTTCAACCAAAAGAAGACCTGAGATAGAACCTTGTGTTGGTGGTTTGAAGGCAACAACGTCACCAGCAATCAAGGCAGGAGCAATTTTAGAACCAGCCAAGTTTACTGGGTAGTTAAATGGTGAGATAGCGAGGACAAGACCAACTGGTTCGCGACGAACAACAGCGATTTTTTTCTTGCTACCAGCGTCAAATGCACCACCTTCAAGTACTTCACCTTCCAAACGCAAACCTTCTTCAGCTGCATAGTGGATGATTTCAGCAGTACGAACAACTTCACCGATTGCAGATTTCAAACCTTTAGAGATTTCTTTAGAAAGAACTTGACCGATTTTTTCTGCATCACGTTCCAAGATATCTGCTGCTTTATGAAGGTAAGCTGCACGTTCAGCATATGAAAGCGCGCGCCATGCTGGAAGTGCTGCTTTAGCTGCTGCGTAGACTTCGTCTACTTCAGCTTGGCTCATCGCTGGAACTGATCCAAGTTCCTCACCGTTTGCAGGTGCGTAGATAGTAATTTCGTTTTCAGATGTTTTCCACTCACCATTGACATAGTTTTTGTATTGTTTAGCCAAGATAGTAACTCCTTTTATCTATTATAAGTCCTATTTTATCATTTTTTTAGAAATAATCCAAGATTTAAACGAGAATTATTCAGAAAATTTTGACAAAAAATAGTTTTAATTATTAACCTAGGTTAGCCGTATTCTACTCCTAACCAAAGAATGAGTCAATTATTTTGTCTCTGTTTAGCTATAAAAAAAGTGAAAGCCTAAGCCTCCACTTTTTATGATTAGTCTACGTTAACGTATTCTTTTGAAAGTTCAAGAACTTCTTCCATTGTTGAACATTCAGTAAGCGCACGGTTAGCGTATTCTTCCATTTTAGCTGTGTCAAGTTTCTTCATCAAGCTACGTGTACGAAGAACAGATGTCGCTGACATTGAGAACTCATCCAAGCCCATTCCGACAAGAAGTGGAACAGCAGTTTGGTCACCGGCCATTTCACCACACATACCAGCCCATTTACCTTCAGCATGAGCCGCTTTGATAACATTGTTAATCAAACGAAGGATTGATGGGTTATATGGTTGGTAAAGGTATGAAACTTGTTCGTTCATACGGTCAGCAGCCATAGTGTATTGGATAAGGTCGTTTGTACCAATTGAGAAGAAATCAACTTCTTTAGCAAATTGGTCAGCAAGCATAGCTGCAGCAGGGATTTCAATCATGATACCTACTTCGATATCATCTGCAACGGCAACACCCTCAGCAACCAATTTAGCTTTTTCTTCTTCAAGAATACCTTTAGCAGTACGGAACTCAGTCAACAAAGCAACCATTGGGAACATGATACGCAATTTACCGTGAACAGATGCACGAAGCAATGCACGTAATTGTGTACGGAACATTTGTTTACCAGTTTCAGAGATAGAAATACGCAAAGCACGGAAACCTAAGAATGGGTTCATTTCTTTAGGAAGGTCGAAGTAAGGAAGTTCTTTATCCCCACCGATATCCATTGTACGAACGACAACAGGTTTACCGTTCATACCTTCAAGAACTGCTTTGTATGCTTCATATTGGTCATCTTCAGTTGGGAAGTCTTGAGAATCCATATACAAGAATTCCGTACGATAAAGACCAACTGCTTCTGCACCGTTATCATTTACACCTTCAACGTCTTTAGGTGTACCGATGTTAGCAGCCAATTCGAAATGTTTTCCATCAGCAGTAACTGTTTGAGCATCTTTAAGGAGAGCCCATTCAGCTTTTTGTTTAGCGTAAGCTTCACCAGCTGCTTTAAACTCAGCAATTTGCTCTTCAGTTGGGTTGATAACAACTTCACCAGTAATACCTGAAACCGCCAAAATGTCGCCATCTTTGACAAGTTCTGTGATGTTATTTGTACCAAGAACGGCTGCGATTTCAAGTGTACGAGCCATGATTGCAGAGTGACTTGTACGTCCACCGATATTAGTAACAAAAGCTTTTACGTACTTTTTGTTCAACTGAGCTGTATCAGATGGTGTCAAGTCATGAGCAACAACGATTGATTCTTCGTTGATTGTTGCTGGGTTAGGCAATTTTTTACCAAGCAAGTTAGCAAGCACACGTTTTGTAACGTCACGAATATCCGCTGCACGTTCTTGCATGTATGGGTTGTCTTCCATACCTTCAAAAATAGCGATAAACATGTCTGTTACTTCTGTCAAAGCAGCTTCAGCATTAACTTGTTTAGCACGGATAGTTTCTTTAATTTGACCAGTCATTTCTGGGTCAGCAAGAACCATCAAGTGAGCATCAAAAACGGCTGCCGCTTCTTCACCAAGGCTTTCAACTGCTTTTTCACGGATAACAGAAAGCTCGTCTTGTGACGCCGCTAGAGCAGCATCTAGACGAGCCTCTTCTGCACTTGTATCTTCAACTGTTACAGTTTCAAATGACAAGTCCGGTTGAACAAGCAGATATGCCTTAGCAACTGCAACACCATCAGATGCTGCGATTCCTTTAAGCATTTCTGTCATATTCTTATGCCAATCCTTCTTTTGTCATTGTTTCTGCGATTGCTGCGATTGCGTCATCAGCATCAGCACCTTCTGCAGAGATAGTTACGTCAGCACCTTGACCAACACCAAGGCTCATAACACCCATGATAGATTTAAGGTTAACTGCTTTACCTTTGTAGTCAAGAGTGATATCTGAAGCAAATTTGCTAGCTGTTTGAACAAGCAAAGTAGCTGGACGTGCGTGGATACCTGTTTCTGCAACAATGTGGAAATCTTTAGAAGCCATAATGGATTCTCCTTCTTCATTTGGAATATTTGAGTTATCAATGATAACCCTTACAATTTAGAATTATAACATAGCTAATTGAGATTAGCAAGGTTAAAACGTACTTTCTACAAGTTTTTCGAAAGCTTGTCTCTCATTTTACTGGTCATTTTCATTTTTCAAAACATAAGCAAATACTAGTCTCTAGTTATTTACAACATTTTCAGAAAATTTCTTTCACGGTGTTTTCAATCGTTAATTTTCATTTTCGAGCAAAAACAATCACATAATTGAAAGAATTTGATTGCTAAAGGCACTCGTTGAATAAGCTTGTTTCCCAAATGCTAAGTCAGATGTAAAGATATCAGCTTTAAATGTCTTCTCAATAGCACTTGTAATCAGTTGAGCTGCCTCAGTCCAACCAATATAATCTAGAAGCATGCAGCCAGATAATAAAACTGAGCAAGGATTAGCTTTATCTTGATCCGCGATATCCGGAGCTGTTCCATGTGTTGCTTCAAAAATTGCATGACCTGTTTGATAGTTAATGTTGGCTCCAGGGGAGATGCCGATACCACCAACTTGTGCAGCCAAGGCATCACTGGCATAATCACCATTCAAGTTGGTTAAGGCAACAACATCAAATTTTTCTGGATTTAAAAGAATCTGTTGTAAAAAGTTATCCGCGATTATATCATTAATCTCTAAACGACCATCCAGCAATTCTTCTTTATAGTCTTCCTGAGCCACTTCATAACCCCATTTACGGAAGCCACCTTCTGTGAATTTTTGAATATTTCCTTTATGAACCAATGTCACTTTCTTTAGATTGTTCTTGAGAGCATAGTCGATAGCAGAGCGAATGAGACGTTTACTTCCTTCTATTGAAATTGGCTTGATTCCGATACTACTTGATTCTGGGAAGCGAATTTTATTAACATTCATTTCTGTCTGGAGAAACTCTATCACGCGCTTGACATCTGCCGTTCCTGCTTCCCATTCAATCCCCGCATAAATATCTTCGGTATTTTCACGGAAGATAGTAATATTTGTTTTTTCTGGTTCCTTAAGTGGACTTGCTACTCCGTCAAAGTAACGAACAGGTCTAACACAAGCGTAGAGATCAAGTTCTTGACGTAAAGCTACATTTAAAGAACGAATACCACCACCTACTGGCGTCTCAAGCGGTCCCTTAATAGCTACTAAACTTTCTCGAATAGCCTCCAAAGTCTCTTTCGGCAACCATTCACCAGTTTTGTCATAAGCCTTTTTACCGGCTAGAAGCTCTTGCCACTCAATATGACGCTTTCCTTCATAGGCTACTTCTACTGCTTTGTCAAAGATTGCTTGGGCATTCTTCCAGATATCATGTCCAACACCATCCCCTTCAATAAAAGGGATAATTGGACGATCAGAAACTTGAAGCTGTCCATTTTTCATTACGATTTTTTCTGCCATATAGCTTTCCTCCCTAGCGTTTTTCTAAAGGAATATACGTCATATTTTCTTGTCCGATGTACTGCGAGCGTGGACGAATCAATTTATTATTTTTTTGCTGCTCTTGAATATGAGCAATCCAGCCGGCAACACGACTCATTGCAAAGATAAGTGTGAAGATATCGCTGTCAATTCCTAGAGTATGGTATACGGTGGCTGAATAGAAGTCTACATTGGGAATTAATCCCTTCTTATCTTTCATGAACTCTTCAATTTCTTGAGACATATTAAAGAATTCTTCATTCTCGGTACCCTCTGTCAACTTTTTAGCCATATCTCTTAAGAAAATTTCACGAGGATCCTGTTTCTTGTATACACGGTGCCCAAATCCCATGATTTTCTCTTTAGAGTCAAGTTTTTCCTGCAAGTAAGCATAAACATCACCTGATTCGCGGATTTCTTTAAGCATATCAAAGACGCGTTCATTAGCCCCACCATGCAGAGGGCCTTTTAGAGCACCAATAGCTGTTGTAACACAAGAATAAATATCTGTCAGAGTCGAAGCACAAACACGCGCTGCAAAAGTTGAAGCATTCAACTCATGATCAGCATGTAGAATTAAGGCCTTATTCATAGCCTCAACTTCAATTTCAGAAGGTTCAACACCATTCAGCATGTAAAGAAAATTAGCAGCAAAACCTAAATCTTCTCTTGGTTTGAGGGGCATTTTACCAGTGCGTAAGCGTGCAAAAGTCGTAATAATTGTTGGCAATTTAGCCATCAATTCAATACTTTGCTGATAAATTGCCTCCATGGATCTTTCCTCGGCGTCCACATTGTAAACCCCAAGAAGGGAGACTGTTGAACGTAAAACACTCATTGGGTGCAAATGTGGACGAGATTGGATAAGAATGCATTGCTCTACAGCATCAGAAATATCATAGTTCTTACGCAACTCAGCTTCAAAGTACTTAAGTTCCATTTGCGTAGGAAGATGACCATTCCACAAGAGATAAATCACTTCCTCAAAAGACGCTTTATTTTCCATAAACTCGGAAATATCATATCCCGAATACGATAAATGATCATCGATAATAGATGAAATCCTAGTATTACAGGCAATCATATCCTTAAGTCCATTAATTTCAACTGTTGTCATATTAGGCTCCCTTCAATTTTTTTCTTACAACCATTGGCAAGATACCACCATTTTTATAGTAGCGAATATCAGCATCTGCATCAAAGCGTACCAAGGCTTTAAAGGTTTTGGTTTGTTCAGGTGTTGAAGCTGTAACAGTGATAACATCATGGACACCTGGATTTTCTGAAAGGTCAAAGCTAAAGGTCTCCTGTCCTGTCAATCCAAGACTTTCAGCATTTTCTCCTTCCATAAATTGGACTGGTAAAATCCCCATCATAACGAGATTTGAACGGTGAATACGCTCAAAACTCTCAGCAAGCACTACTTTTACACCAAGAAGATTAGCACCTTTAGCCGCCCAGTCACGACTTGAGCCCATACCATAATCCTTACCGGCAATTACAATCGTATCTTGATTAGCTTCTTTATATTTCATAGCAGCATCATATATAGGTAGAATGTCACCATCATATTTAGTATATCCACCAATTTTTCCATCTGCTAGCTCATTCTTGATACGAATATTAGCAAAGGTTCCTCGCATCATGACTTCATGATTACCACGACGGCTACCATAAGAATTGAATTCTTGATAATCAACACCATTCTCAGTCAAATAACGAGCTGCTGGACTATTTCTGGCAATATTTCCCGCTGGAGAAATATGGTCTGTTGTTACCGTATCTCCGAATTTAGCCAAAACCTTCAAATCTTTCAATGGTTTAACGCTCAAATCATCTCCTAAAGCATCAAAGTAAGGTGGGTTTTGAATATAGGTAGAGTTTTGATTCCATTTATAATTTTGACTTTGTTCAGTAGGAATAGCATTCCACTTCTCACTATCAGAAAAGACACTGGCATATTCATCTTGGAAGAGTTGACGGGTGACGTATTTATCAACATAAGTCTCAATTTCTTCACGAGATGGCATAATTTCCTCTAAATAAACAGCTTGACCATTATCATCAAAGCCTAAAGGTTCAGTTGTCAAATCAATATTCGTGTTACCTGCCAAGGCATAAGCAACAACCAATGGTGGGCTAGCCAAGAAATTTGCTTTAACAAGTGGATTAATACGCCCTTCAAAATTACGATTTCCTGACAAAACGGCACTCGCTAATAAATCAGTTTCTACAATAGCCTTAGCCACCTCAGGACGTAAGTCTCCTGAGTTCCCAATACAGGTTGTACAACCGTAACCTACCAAGTTAAAGCCAAGCTTATCTAGATAGGTTTGTAAGCCTGAAGCTTTGAGATAACCAGTAACAACCTTAGAACCGGGTGCCAAAGATGTCTTCACTGTTGGAGAGACTTTTAATCCTTTCTCAACCGCTTTTTTAGCTAAAAGACCGGCTGCCATAAGAACGTAAGGATTTGAAGTATTGGTACATGATGTGATAGCTGCAATGGCCACATGACCTGTTTGAATTGTTTCTGAATGATCCTCAAAGTCAACGTTTGCAGTTTTTACTAACTCTTCCTTATCCAAACCGAAACCACGGACACCTGCTTCTCGTACCACTGCATCCTGGAATTCTTGCTTAGCATCTGATAAGAGAATCAAATCTTGTGGACGTTTAGGACCTGAGATAGAAGGTTTAATAGATGACAAATCGATTTCAACAATCTTAGTATACTTGGCTTCTTTACTTGGATCATAGAAAAGATGATTGGCTTTTGTATAGGCTTCAGTGACTTGGATATGATCCTCATCACGGTTAGTTAAACGCATGTAGTTAAGAGTCTCGTCATCAATAGGAAAATAACCACAGGTCGCACCATATTCTGGTGCCATATTAGCGACTGTGGCACGGTCAGCTAGAGACAAACTCTTCAAGCCAGGTCCAAAGTACTCAACAAATTTACCAACCACATTTTCAGAACGAAGCACCTGAGTAATCTTGAGAGCCAAATCTGTTGCCGTTGCAATTTTAGGCAACTCTCCTGTCAAATGTACACCAATAACCTCTGGAATTGGAAAATAAGATGCTTCACCGAGCATCGCTGCTTCAGCTTCAATTCCGCCAACGCCCCAACCAAGGACGCCAATACCATTAATCATAGTCGTGTGACTATCTGTACCAAACATAGAGTCAGGATATAGGAGCCCATCATTTTCAATAATGACATCACTCAAAAATTCAATATTAACCTGGTGAATAATACCTGTAGCTGGTGGAACCGCACGATAATTTTCAAAAGACTTTTCAGCCCACTTAAGAAATTCATAGCGCTCGTTATTACGTTTAAACTCTAGATTGATATTATCTTCAAGAGCAGTATCACATCCGTATGAATCCACTTGGACAGAGTGGTCGATGACCAAATCTACTGGAATCTCGGGATTAATAAATTCGGCTTTACCACCATTAGCCACTATAGCATCACGCATTGAAGCTAAATCAACAACAACAGGAACTCCTGTAAAATCTTGTAAGATAACACGACTTGGTTTAAAAGGCACTTCAGAAATTGTTGGAAAATTCGGAAATTTCATTAGATCAGAAATGTGAGATTCCTTAACATCGACGCCATCTTTTTTTCGGAGGAGACTTTCAAGTAGTATTCGAATGGTATAAGGTAGTTCTCCAACCTTAACATCATGAGATTTTGCTGCTTTTTCAAGATCATAGAAAGAGAATGTCTTACCATTTACAGTTAGATTTGAACAGTATTCTTGCATACTTGAACCTCCATTAGTTAAAAATTTTCTTTATTCTACACTGTTTTTTTTGAAAAAACAAATAGAATTGGCATTTTGATGTTATATTATATAACATACGTGGTGAGATATTTCTTTTTTAGCCATTTTCATAAACAAATTCTATTTAATTTAGAGAACCTAAAAAAGCCTTTGAAACACAAGATATAGGGTTGTGTTTCAATACTAAACACAAAATATTGTATTTTGTCGGTTCAACCTCTTGATTTTTCCCAATATTTTGGGTATTCTATTAAAGTTAAAAAGTGGCTCTCTTGGCCACTTAAAATCTTTTTATAAAGGAGTATTTGCAATGGCAAAGATTACATTATTTTCTAAAAACAACTGCATGCAGTGTAAAATGACTAAAAAATTCTTGGAAAAGGAAGGTGCTGATTTCGAAGAAATCAACATTGATGAACAACCAGAAAAAATCGATTACGTAAAAAGTCTTGGTTTCACTGCTGCTCCAGTTATTGAAGCAGGCGATATCGTCTTTTCAGGTTTTCAACCGACTAAACTTAAAGAAATCCTTTAATTATCAAGTTTTTAAATAGAAAGGAACTTGTTTGCTTAGTTTAATATTTTAACCTTAATATACTATTAAACTGAGCCTGGTATCTGTATTATGTCTTTAAAAAATCTTGGCGATGTCTCATACTTCCGCCTCAACAACGAAATTAACCGTCCTGTTAACGGTCAAATTCCTTTGCATAAGGACAAAGAAGCACTTCGTGCCTTCTTCCTTGAAAACGTTAAGCCAAATTCAATGGCATTCAACAGCATCACAGATAAAATTAATTATTTGATTGAGAACGATTATATTGAGTCTGAATTCATCGGTAAATACGAACCTGCTTTCATCGAAAAATTGTCTGCAGAAATTCATTCTCAAAAATTCCGCTTCCAATCTTTCATGGCAGCCTACAAGTTCTACCAACAATATGCCCTCAAAACAAACGATGGCGAGTCTTACCTCGAAAGTATTGAAGATCGTGTTCTATTCAACGCCCTTTACTTTGCTGATGGTGATGAAAACCTAGCTAGTGACCTTGCCAACGAAATGATTCACCAACGTTACCAACCTGCTACTCCTTCATTTCTAAATGCTGGACGTAGCCGTCGTGGTGAGCTCGTGTCATGTTTCCTTATTCAAGTAACGGATGACATGAATTCTATCGGACGTTCTATCAACTCTGCCCTCCAGTTATCACGTATTGGTGGTGGGGTAGGTATTAGCTTGTCTAACCTTCGTGAAGCTGGTGCTCCTATCAAAGGATATGCTGGGGCAGCCTCTGGTGTCGTGCCTGTTATGAAGCTTTTCGAAGATAGCTTCTCTTACTCAAACCAACTTGGCCAACGTCAAGGTGCTGGTGTTGTTTATTTGGATGTTTTCCACCCAGACATCCTTGCCTTCCTTTCTACTAAGAAAGAGAATGCTGATGAGAAGGTGCGTGTTAAGACACTGTCACTTGGTGTTACAGTTCCAGATAAATTCTACGAGTTGGCACGTAATAATGAAGATATGTACCTCTTCAGTCCTTACTCAGTCGAAAAAGAGTACGGTAAACCATATAACTACATTGATATTACAGCTATGTACGATGAGTTGGTTGCCAATCCAAATATCACAAAAACCAAGATTAATGCCCGTGAGCTAGAAACTGAAATTTCTAAACTCCAACAAGAATCAGGTTATCCATATATCGTCAATGTTGATACAGCCAATCGACACAATCCAATCGATGGTAAGATTATCATGTCCAACCTCTGTTCTGAAATTCTTCAAGTTCAAACACCAAGTGAACTTAACGATGCACAAGAGTTTGTTAAACTCGGTACAGACATTTCATGTAACCTTGGATCAACTAATATCCTTAACATGATGACTTCACCTGACTTTGGTCGTTCGATTAGAGCAATGACACGTGCGCTTACCTTTGTTACAGATAGCTCAAGTATTGACGCTGTACCATCTATCAAAAATGGTAACCAACAAGCTCATACCTTTGGTTTGGGAGCTATGGGGCTTCACTCTTACCTCGCTAAACACCATATCGAGTATGGTAGCCCTGAATCTGTTGAATTCACTAATATCTACTTCATGCTTATGAACTACTGGACTTTAGTTGAATCTAACAACATTGCCCGTGAACGTCAAGAAACCTTTGTCGGTTTTGAAAAATCAAAATATGCTGATGGTTCTTACTTTGACAAATACGTTACAGGCCAATACGTTCCTAAATCTGATCGTATAAAAGAACTTTTCGATGGCCACTTCATCCCACAAGCCAAAGATTGGGAAGAACTCCGTGAACTCGTTAAGAAAGATGGACTCTACCATCAAAACCGTTTGGCTGTTGCGCCAAATGGATCAATCTCTTACATTAACGACTGTTCGGCTTCTATCCATCCAATCACACAACGTATTGAAGAACGTCAAGAAAAGAAAATCGGAAAAATCTATTATCCAGCCAACGGTCTTTCAACAGACACAATTCCTTTCTACACTTCAGCCTACGACATGGACATGCGTAAAGTTATCGACGTTTATGCCGCTGCGACTGAACACGTTGATCAAGGTTTGTCATTAACCCTGTTCTTGCGTAGTGAGTTACCAAAAGAAATTTACGAATGGAAAACAGAAAATAAACAAACGACTCGTGACCTTTCTATCCTTCGTAACTACGCCTTTAACAAGGGAATTAAATCAATCTACTACATCCGTACTTATACAGATGACGGTGAAGAGGTTGGTTCTAACCAATGTGAAAGCTGTGTCATCTAAGATAGTGATTTAACGGTAACACCTTCACTAGTCTTATTTACAAAATGCATTAAAAGGTCGGTTCGCCGACTTTTTTAATAGATCAACTCAAAAAACTATATCATGATTTTGAATTATGATAAAATAGTAACGATATCAATAAAGAAAGAGGTTTCTAATGGAAACTTACTACAAAGCCATTAACTGGAATGAAATCGAAGATGCGATTGATAAATCTACTTGGGAAAAATTGACCGAACAATTTTGGCTAGATACACGTATCCCACTTTCAAATGACCTTGATGACTGGCGTAAACTTTCAGCTGAAGAAAAGGATTTGGTTGGAAAAGTTTTCGGTGGTTTAACCTTGCTAGATACCATGCAATCTCAAACTGGTGTTGAAGCCATTCGTGCAGACGTCCGTACACCTCATGAAGAAGCTGTATTGAACAACATTCAGTTCATGGAATCTGTTCACGCGAAATCTTACTCTTCAATCTTCTCAACTTTGAATACTAAATCTGAAATTGAAGAAATTTTCGAGTGGACTAACAGTAACGAATACCTACAAACCAAGGCGAAAATCATTAACGATATCTATGAAAATGGAACACCTCTTCAGAAAAAGGTTGCTTCAACATATCTTGAAACATTCCTTTTCTATTCAGGGTTCTTTACTCCACTCTATTATCTTGGTAATAACAAGCTGGCTAACGTCGCTGAAATCATCAAGCTCATTATCCGTGACGAATCTGTTCACGGAACCTATATTGGCTATAAATTCCAACTAGGGTTCAACGAATTACCTGAAGAAGAGCAAGAAAGTTTCCGTGAATGGATGTATGATCTTCTCTACCAATTGTATGAAAATGAAGAGCTCTACACTGAATCTCTTTATGATGGTGTTGGATGGACTGAGGAAGTCATGACTTTCCTACGTTATAACGCCAACAAGGCTCTCATGAACCTAGGACAAGATCCACTCTTCCCAGATAGTGCGAACGATGTTAACCCAATCGTTATGAATGGTATTTCTACAGGAACATCTAACCACGACTTCTTCTCTCAAGTTGGTAATGGTTACCTTCTAGGTACTGTTGAAGCCATGCAAGATGATGATTATAACTACGGACTATAAGAAAAAACTAGCTGAGCTAGTTTTTTTTTATTGTGTTCAATACTATATTCGAAAAACAAATAGAAAAAGAGTTCAAATTGAACTCTTTTTATTTTATTTTGCTTTTACTTCAAAACCTTCTGCTACACCTTCAGCAAAGTTTTCTTCAACAATGCTAGCACAGTGATCACAGATAGTCGCATTGTAGCTACGTTCTTTGGTACTTGGATCGATACGACGGCAACGATCACAGACATCACCTTCAGCACGTTCTACTGTGAATGCTACACCTTCAAAGCTTACAGCAGATTCAGGAGCATCTCCTTCAGCAATAGTCAATGCTGAAACAATCAAAAGTTGAGCAAGGTTAGTGTTCAAACCTTCAAGAAGTTCTTTGACTTCAGCATTAGGATAGATTGTCAAATGAGCTTCAAGTGATTTACCGATAACTTTTTCGTTACGCGCTTCTTCCAAAGCTTTTTGAGCTTGGCCACGGAAATCCATGAAGGCATTCCATTTTTCAAGAAGTGCATCTTGACCAGCGAAATCTTCTGCTTCTGGCAACTCTGACAATTGAACATAGTCTTCTGTTTCAAATTCAAGATATGACCAAATTTCTTCTGCAGTGTGAGGAAGAATTGGAGTCAATAGTTTTGTAATCTTAACAAGAACATCGTAGAAGACTGTTTGCATTTGACGACGTTCAAGTGATTCTGCACTCTCAATATAAACCACATCTTTGGCAAAATCAAGATAGAAAGCAGACAACTCAACGTTAATAAAGTTAACCAAGGCTTTGTAGATAGTTAAGAATTCAAAGTTTGCATAGGCATCACGAATAGTCTTAACTAATTGGTTAAATCGAATAGTCATGTACTGATCTACAGAACGCAAGTCTTCAAAGGCTACTGCATCAGTTGTTGGATTGAAGTCAGATGTATTAGCAATCAAGAAACGAAGTGTGTTACGAATCTTACGATAAGATTCTGATACTTGGCTAAGGATATCCATTGAGATACGAACGTCATTAGTTGTATCAACACTTGTTACCCAAAGACGCAGAATTTCAGCACCAAATTGTTTCTCAACATCACTAGGAGCAATAGTATTACCGAGGGATTTAGACATCTTTTCACCCTTACCATCAAGCGCAAAACCTTGAGACAAGAGTTGTTTGTATGGTGCAACACCATTATTAGCAACAGATGTGATAAGTGATGAGTTAAACCATCCACGATATTGGTCTGAACCTTCAAGATAAAGGTCAGCTGGATAAGTCAACTCAGGACGGTTAACAACGACACCATTCCATGATGAACCTGAGTCAAACCATACGTCCATAATGTCAGTTTCTTTAGTAAACTCACCATTTGGTGAACCCGGATGTGTAAAGCCTTCTGGAAGAAGATCTTTGGCATCACGTTCCCACCAGATAACTGAACCGTGCTCTTCGAAAAGTTTAGCCACATGTTCGATTGTTTCTTCAGTCATGATTGGTGTTTTATCTTCAGCATAGAAGATTGGGAGAGGCACACCCCAAGCACGCTGACGAGAGATTACCCAGTCACCACGGTCACGAATCATGTTGTAGAGACGAACTTTCCCCCACTCAGAATGGAATTTAACTTTTTCAATCTCATCCAAAATCTCTTGACGGAATTTAGAAACAGAGGCAAACCATTGTGGCACAGCACGCCAGATGATTGGTTTCTTCGTACGCCAGTCAAATGGGTATGAGTGTGAGATTTCTTCTTTAGCAAGGAGCAAATCACCGAGTTTTTCCATAACGATTGGCGCCACTTTATCGTAGAACTGACCTTCAAAATCAGGACCAGCATTTTCCATCATGATACCACGCTCATTAACGGTTACGGCAACTTCAAGGCCATTAGCGATACCTACGTTATAGTCATCCTCACCAAAACCAGGAGCCGTATGGACGATACCTGTACCTGAATCAGTAGTAACGTGATCACCAAGGATAACAAGCTCATCAACTTCTGTATCCCATGGGTGTTCAGTGACGATTTGATTCAATTCTTCACCACGGCATGACTGAAGTACTTCCACATCAGTCCAACCAAATTTCTCAGAAAGGCTATTAAGTAATTCAGAAGCAACGACAAATTTTCGGTTTTCTCCGGCAGGTTTTACGAGAACGTATTCAATATCAGCACCAACAGTCAAACCACGTGAAGCTGTTACTGTAAATGGTGTTGTTGTCCAAACTACGATATATGTATCTGTGTCTAGTACTCCTCTACCATCCTTAACCTTATTGGCATAGTAAAGTGAGGTTGAAACTAAATCATGGTACTCGATTTCTGCTTCAGCAAGTGCTGACTCTGATGACCATGACCAATAAACTGGTTTTGCACCTTGATAGATGTAACCTTTTTTAGCCATCTCACCAAAGACACGGATTTGTGCAGCTTCATAGTCTGGTGTCAAAGTAACATATGGATTATCCCAATCAGCCGAAACACCAAGACGTTTGA
This sequence comes from Streptococcus sp. HMSC10E12, assembly GCF_001807855.1. Lineage (NCBI taxonomy): Bacteria > Bacillati > Bacillota > Bacilli > Lactobacillales > Streptococcaceae > Streptococcus > Streptococcus sp. HMSC10E12. Next base: position 83,515 of record NZ_KV791104.1, on the reverse strand, counting down.
AATCTTCACGTTGTTTGTCAACTTGTGAAAGTGCATAATCACGACACATCTTAAGATATTCAGCACGATCAAGTTCTTTACGTTTCACACCTTGTTTTGCCAACACTTGCTCAATTGGAAGACCATGCGTATCCCAACCAGGAACGTAAGGAGCATAGAAACCAGACATTGATTTTGAACGAACAATGATATCCTTAGAAATTTTATTCATCGCATGTCCAACGTGAATATTACCATTGGCATACGGAGGACCATCATGAAGAGTGAAGTGAGGTTTACCTTGGTTCAACTCTTGACGACGTTGATACATCTTAGCATCTTCCCACTCTTTTTGCCAGATTGGTTCTTTGTTAGGAAGTCCAGCTCGCATTGGAAAAGCTGTCTTACCTAGATTTAAGGTTTCTTTGAGTTTCATTATATCTCCTCTTTAAATTAATTTACTAAATAAAAAGAGCCTTCATCAAAAAGGACGAAAGCTCGTGGTACCACCTTAATTCAGAGCAAAAAACATTTGCTCCCTCATATGTCCGTAAGGAGGACCATCCTTCTAACTTACTTAGTTCAGTTAGAATGCTTGAAAATGATAACTATCCAAATAGGGAATGTGGGACTCACACCATCTCCCACTCGCTGTTAATATACTTGGTAAGTTGTATTTTTCTTATTCGCTAATATTCAATTTAAACGTTTGTGTTTCGTTAAGATTAATTTCACCTGTTGACTCAGGTTGCAAATCAAAATCTTCATCTACTGGTGCTGAAGTTGGGAAATCTGCCACTTCACTCTCGAAAGTATCTGGAATACCAAAATCAACTGGAGTTGAGACAACTTCGTTTGTTTCATCAACTTCTGGACTAGAGAAATCTTCAACTTGCTTATTACTTTCAGCAACGCGACGTTGAAGTTCAGCCATTTCATCAGGAGTGAATTGACGAGTTGCATCAAATGAAGCTGCGTCATTTGAATCAGGTACATGCTCATCCAAAACTTTTTCAACAACTTCTTTAAAGGCAGCATCTGAATTTTGAAGATAAATAGCTGTTGGTTGCAACAATTCACCCCATTCTGGAGCACTTGCTAAGCTAAGTTGACCTTCAACTGCAGCCAATAGGCGTTGGTGGAAGACACGACTTTGACGCTTAAGTTCTTCTGTTTCGATGGCAACTCGTTTGGCTTCATCTGTTGCATCACGAAGAATTTCAGATGCCTTAGATTTAGCTTCTTCAACCAAATGAGTAGCATTGAAGTTAGCCTTATTAATCAAGTTAGCTGATTCATCAGCCGCTGAAGCTTTAACTTTTTCAGCTGTTTCTTGAGCCAAAATAACTGATTGACTCAATGATTCTTTCATTTCATCAAAATAAGCCAATTTTTCTTCAAGCTCTTTTACACGAGCAGCAAGTTCACGATTATCACGAACCAAATCTTCATAATCATCTACAATAATATCAAGAAATTCATCAACTTCTTGCTCATTATATCCACGAAATTTAGTTGTAAACTGTTTATCTTTAATATCAAGTGCTGTAATAGCCATTACAGGCCTCCTTTATTTTTCATTACCATATCTGATGGTTTAAATTAAATAACTACTTTTTTCTCCGTCTTAACAGACTTTCAATAACGATTTTAGCTTTCCCGGACTTTGAAAATCCGTCTCGTTGAGCTAGTCGAAATCGACCATAACCTCTAACCGAAATCATATCACCAATCATAACCGTCTGATTAGCCTTCTCAATTTGTCTATAATTTAATTTAACTTTTCCAGAAGCAATAAGTTTTAAGGCGTTAGAACGGGATAGGTTTAGTACCGTCGCCAACACATTATCAAGACGCATACTGGAAAGTAAAACAAAAGATTGTGAATAATTTTCTTGATTTGAAATCCAATCGTCTTTACTTACTTCTTTTAGAGTAACCGAAACATTACCAATCTTAGTAATAGTCATTATCGCATAACTTGCTAAATGAGAAGCAATGGAAAATTGAACGCGTCCTTCTTCATCAAGAATAATATCTCCAAATACTTGACGGTCAAGACCAAGTTGATTAATCAGTGCTCCCAAAACTTTTGGGTGTGTCAATTTATTGAACTGTCTCGCATAAGAGATTTCTAGGCGTTTAATTTCAAAGTCTTCGTCATCAAGCTCGTAATATTCGGGAGCAAGAATAACTCTTCCATATTCTTCAGATTCAGGAGTAGAACTCACAAAAAATTTTAAATTGTAGTAATGAGCTAACTCTTCAACAATCTGAATTTCACGAGGATTCAAGAAATCAGTTAAGTAAGGACTGTACCTATCATCAACTAATTGACAAAATCCCCTAACCTTCTCTAGAAAAGGCCGTTCATCTAACGAGTAATGCTGTTCAATATTTTTAATATCTGACATCAGAGTAGAATAAATCTAAGAATTCTAAGTGAAAAGTTTAGTAGAAGTACAATTACCAATATTGAAAAATCAATACCAGCAAAAGCTAAATTCAAGCGACGAAATGGTGCGAGAATCGGTTGAACAATTTGTCTAATGATTCTTCCAAGGCTAGTGTCATAAGCTCCTGGAAACCAGGATAAGAACGCATAGACTACAAGAAGAATCTCTATCACGTTAACAACACGTGCCCAAATAACATAAAGTAATACAGACATCGCTTAACGTCTCTTCATGTCGAAGTCAAAATTAGCTTCTTGATTGCCATGTGCCAACCCAATCTCTTCGATGTCAACAACGACATTAATTGGCGTAAGCAAATACATTGAAGAGCCAACTTTTTGCAAGTTGCCTGTAAGTACCTTGCTAGCACCATCAATAAAGTCAAGACAACGACGAGCTTGCGCTTCCAACATATATTGAAAATCGATTAAAACACATTCGTTTTCAATCAATAGTTCTACAATTTCCTGAGCATCTTCATACTTTTTAGGATATTTAATTGCAATTGTTGTTTTAGTTGTATTCATTTGTTGTGGTCCCTGGTTTGCTTGTGAACGACTCAGAGGTAAACTACGAAGGACTTGAGTTTCCTGTAAGTCTGAATGAACATGTTGGCGACGAGGAGGGACTGTTGCCTGAGAACGCTCAGGTTGACGTTGCTGACGAGGAGGTGGTGTCTGCACAGGTTTCTGTGCTTTCACTGGACGTTCTTTAGCCTCTTCTTTAGCAGCATCTTCATAATCTGTTACTTCGTCGGTATCAAAATATGAAACAATTTTATCAATTGCGTCTTTTAATGCCATAAGGTTATTCTCCGTTCTCTTTAAAGAATGCACTGCCTATTCTGACAAAGGTTGATCCATTCTGAATAGCCATGTCATAGTCTCGACTCATCCCCATGCTTAACTGATCACAAGGAACATTCTTTAGTTTTTTCTCTTGAATTGATTGTCTAAGTTCATTTGTCTCAGCAAAAATCTTATCAAGTTCTTGAGCATCTGCATCAATTGGAGCCATAGTCATGAGTCCAACTATACAAATCTTATCAAGATTTTCAATTTGTTTTAGAACAGTATCAAGTTCTTCAGGTGAAAAACCATGTTTTGACTCTTCACCTGAAACGTTAACTTGTAGGAAGCAATTAATGGTGTGGTCGGCACGCTTTTGAATTTCCTCTGCCAATTTAACAGAATCCAAAGCATGAAAATAATCAACTAAATTAATAACATCCTTTACTTTACGACGTTGCAGGGTACCAATAAGGTGCCAAGTCAAATCATAATTTTTTAAAGCTTGATACTTATCTAAGAATTTATCAACGCGATTTTCAGCAATGTGCTTGATTCCCGTTTTAACTAATTCTTCAGCGACATCACTTGAAACATATTTGGTTACAGCAATAATATTGACATCATCACTAGAGCGATTAGCCTTATCACAAGCTTTTTTTACCGCTTGATAAACATTATTTTTATTCTCTTCTATAGTCATTATTAACGATTTTTAAAGAATGGTGGTGTCTCCAATTCATCATCATCTTCAACATCACTTGAGAATGTAGACATAGTCAATTGACTATCTAGTTGACCAGTTTCAGGACGAGAAATATTATCACGTCTCAAATCCCAATTACCAAAAGCTGACTGCTCTTGTTGAGGAGCTGCCGCTGCAGGACGAACTCCTGCTTGAGGCATTGAAGGTGTTTCATTATAGTCAAAATTTGGTTGACGTTCAAATGAAGGTTGAGAAACTGGACGTTGCTCTTCTTGAACAACTTGTTGAGCAGGAGCTGATGGTTGTGAAGGAGCTGTAGTCACTTTACGTGGCTGAGCTTTCATACCAGATACTTTTTCAGCACGATCTTGACGAACTCCAGTTGCAACAACAGTTACACGGATTTCATCTTTCAATGTATCATCGATTGATGTACCAAGCCAAATGTTAACACCGCTACCAGCTGCTTGACCAACAATTTCAGATGCTTCTTCTGCTTCTGTAAGCGTCATATCAAGACCACCAGTTACGTTAACGATAACATCTTCTGCACCATCAATAGTAGTTTCAAGAAGTGGTGAATAGATTGCTTTGCGCGCAGCTTCAACAATACGTTCTTCACCTGAACCAATACCAATACCCATAAGTGCATTACCTTTATTTGCCATAACTGTTTTCACATCGGCAAAGTCGAGGTTGATCAAACCTGGGTTAGTGATAAGGTCCGTAATACCTTGGACCCCTTGACGAAGAACATTATCTGCTTCACTAAGAGCTTCAAGAAGTGGTGTTTTCTTATCAACGATTTCAAGAAGGTTATTGTTAGAGATAATAAGAAGGGTATCAACTTGCTCACGCAACTCTTGAATACCTTCGACAGCGAAGGCACCACGTTTGTTACCTTCGAATCCAAATGGACGTGTCACAACTGCAACTGTCAATGCACCCAAGCTTTTCGCAATACGTGCAATAACTGGTGCTGCCCCTGTACCAGAGCCACCACCCATACCAGCAGTGATAAAGACCATATCAGCTCCTGTAAGTGCTTCTGTAAGTGTTTCTTCACTTTCTTCAGCTGCCTTACGACCAACTTCAGGTTGACCTCCGGCACCAAGGCCACGAGTCAATTTAGGACCCAATTGGATTACTGTTTCTGCTTTAGAAGAGCTGAGTGCTTGAATATCAGTATTAGCTGCAATAAATTCAACACCAGCAAGACCTTCTTCAATCATTCGGTTGATGGCGTTTCCGCCACCTCCACCGACACCGATAACTTTAATTACCGCACCTTGAACTGATGCGCTATCAAATGAAAAACTCATTTTATTTCCTCGCTTTTACTAGATTCAATTAATCAAACATACTGCCGAAAATACCACGAACACGATCACCAAGTTTTTGTTTTTGTTCATGATTTTCTTCTTCAACTGGCAGAGGTACCTCAATGGTATTCTCAACTGGAATAGGATTTGGTTGAGGAGCCACTCGAGGTGCTGGAGCTGGAGTTCTATCAAAACTCAAGGCAGGAGCCTCATTGTCGATTGGTTTACGACGAAGATACTCTTCACCAGACACAGCTTGTTGCGCGATGATATCAACTTCTGTAAGAAGACCAACATACTCAACAAGACTAATCACATTTGCAAACATTGGATTACGGATACCAACTTGGTTTGGCACGTAAAGTTTAACATTTGTTTCAAAAATCTCTTGAGCAACTTCAACCACACCTGGCATGATAGCTGTTCCACCTACAAGGACAATGCCACCAGGCAAATCAAGTAGACGTCCTCGAGTCAAGTCTTGTTTAACTCTATCAAGGATATGCTTCACACGAGCTGAGATAATCTCAGCAAGGTATTTTTCTGTAATTTCAACAGGTGAATTCTCACCTACAACCTCTACTTGGACAGTTTCTGTTTCGCTTGCTTCTTCAATATCTGCATTACCAAAATTGAATTTAAGCGCTTCAGCAATCTGCATTGAAGTCTTCAAAACTTTTGAAATATCCTTAGTGATGTACTCGCCACCTTCAGAATAAATATTGGTAAATTGAAGTTCTTGAGCACGCATGCTTGCAACAGTTGTTTGACCGCCACCCATATCAATAACAGTAGCACCAAACTCACGTTCACCTTCATTCAGAACAGCACGTGTCATTGCAAGAGGAGAGATGATAATATTCTCTACTTGAATACCAGCACGTTCAACTGTCTTACGAAGGTTGTGAAGAATTGTCGTTGGTCCTGTATAAATAAGACCTCTCATTTCAAGACGAATCCCCATCATTCCACGAGGATCACGAATTCCTTGGAAGCCATCAACAATAAACTCTTCAGGAACTAGTGAGATAACCTCACGCTCAGGTGTAATGCTCTTTGTCAAGGCTGAGCGAACAACACTTTCAACATCTTCATCTTTGATTTCTTTTGATTCACTTGTTACAGGAATCATACCTTGTGTAGGCTCAATTTGAAGAAGATTAGCTGGAAGCCCAACGTTCACTTGCTCAATAACAATCCCAGCTTTTTCCTCTGCTTGTTCAATAGCTGTTTTGATTGTTTTCGCTGCAGCGTCAATGTCAACAATGATGCCATCTTTCACACCAGAACTCTTAACATTACTTACCCCGATGACATTCATTGATCCATCAATAAACTCAGCAACAAGAACCTTAATCGAGCTAGTTCCTATATCTAATCCTGTAAAAAAGCCATCTCTAGCCATTCACTCGACCTCTCAATCTTTCCATTCAATATCTTTGTAAACTGTATAAAAACAGAATTATTCGGATACTATTGTACCATAAAAAAACGTAAAATGTCAGCATTTTACGTTTTTTATTATTCAATATTAGCCTTGAGCAGGGGAAGGACGAAGAGTTGTTTCTTGACCAACAGTTGGATTTTCTTGTCCTTGAATACCCGGATTTTCAGAATTAGACTCTTCCTCAGAATGCTGTTCAGTTGATGTTGTAGTATCTTGATCTTCTTCAGAAGTTTTATTTTCTTCCTTTTTATCAGTCTTATCTTTGTCTTTCTTTTTATCCCCATCAGTTTTTGATGATTCAACCTCAGGAGTCGTTGTATAAAGTCCAACTTCCATATCAACAATACTTCCATCTGAAAGTTGGCTCTTAATTTTCTCGTAGTAAGGGAGCTTAACCGTTAATTGAGAAAGAGGAACACGAATGGAATTGCCATCATACAGCTCAATCGTTAGTAAATCTGAAGTTGCTTTAGTTGGCGTAAGATTAATAATTTGAATATTATTCTTGATTTTTAAATCAAGTTTATTTAATTCTTTTACTAAATCTTCGATTTTCTTCTCGTCATCCATCTTTAAAGTGATGAATTTATCAGGTAGATTGCTAGTTGAAACCGTTCCTCCTGTCTTACCACTTTCAAGAATAGAAACATAACCATTTGTAGTTTGACGATAAGCAACAATTGGGTATTCTTTTACTGCAATATTAAATTGATTTGGAAAACTATAAGTTACTGTAGCCTTTTTAACCCAAACATTGGTTTTTTCAACAGTTGATGCAACCTTTCCTTGGTTGAAAAAGACATGAGTGATATAGTCTGTATCAAGAATTCCACTTGCAACTTTCACATCTTCTGGTAGAGCATTTTTTGTTCCTGATACAGTGAGAACCTTTTGTTTTGACCAAGGTGAAATAAAGAAAAGTGAAAATACGATTAGGAGTGCAGCGATAAAAATAACTAATCCCGCAAGATTTTGTTGTGCAATTGGAATATTACTGCTCGTATTCCCTTTTTTTCGTTTCTTCTTTTTGGTCTTTTTTTTCTTTCTAACCTTCTTTTTCACTGGTAGTTGATTCTCATTTGAAGTCGCTCCTTCTGAATGAACGACCTTTCCATTCGCAAATTCTTCAGAACCTTCGGTTTCTTTTTTTCTCAAAAATTCGAGGTTTCTCTTCTGCCACTCTGTGAGAACTTGTTTTTCTTGTGATTCTTGATCCTTTTTTGCCATGAAATTCCTTTATTTTTTTGAAATACTAGTCACTAATAGGTTATAAAAATCATCAGGAGAAGTAATTTCCTCAGATTTAACCATAGCTTCTTTGTAAGTCTCTGCATGTTCAACAAGTTGTTCAAGCTCATGATTTAAGGTTTCCCAACTTAACTCTGCTTCCTGCAATTGACGTGCGTACCCTTTTCGTTCAAAATAGGCAGCATTTTCAAGTTGGTCTCCTCGGCTAGCTTCTTTCCCTAAAGGAATAATTAAATGAAGTTTTTTCATAGCTAACAATTCAAAAATCGTATTTGAACCACCACGAGTGACAACTAAATCTGCCGTATCCATAAGAGGTTGATACAAATCTGTCACATAATCAACTCTATAAAGATGACGTTCTAAGGTATTCAATGAAGAGTCCCCAGAAATATTAATGACATTATATTTTTCAGTCAGTTGTGGAGTATTACTAATAAAATCATTAAATACCTTTGCACCAGCTGATCCACCTATGAAAAGGACAGTTTTTAACTTGTCATCAAACTGTACTTTAATCTTATCCAGAGCATCAGACTGATTGGACGTTGCCATCCCTACCTTTGTAATGGCACCTATATGTTTTGTCTTCGCCAATCCTTTAGATTGTTCAAAAGTCGTAAACATAGTAGTCGCAAATTTATAGGCAATCTTATTGGCCAAGCCCATAGAAAGATCAGACTCATGCACATATACAGGAACGCCTAATAACTTAGAAGCAATTACCGGTGGCACTGAGACAAACCCACCTTTTGAAAAGAGTGCTTGAGGACGAATCTTGGCAATAATTGCAATTGACTGTAGAATCCCCCAACCAACTTTAAAGACATCCAACATATTTTGCCATGAGAAATAACGACGTAGTTTACCTGTAGCAATACTATGGAATGTCACATCCAAGCCAGATTTATCAATTTGCTCGTGTTCAATTCCGTGCTTATCACCAATATAGTGCACTTCCCATCCATCTTTTAGAAATTTTGGAATTAAGATAAGATTTAAAGTCACATGTCCAACAGTTCCACCACCGGTAAAAACAATTTTTTTCGCTTTTGCCATAGCCTATCCCTTCAATTGTTCAACAGTTGTGATAAATTCGTCACCACGCACTTCGAAATTCTTGTACATATCCCAGCTTGCATTTGCAGGGCTCAACAAGACAACATCTCCTGCACTGGCTTGATCAAAAGCAATACGTGTCGCATCTACCACATCTTTGGCATCAAGATAAGTTACTCCTGCTTTATCAGCAGCACGCTTGACACGAGGAGCTGATCCCCCTAAAATCACCATTTTCTTAAGACCGGTAATGTCAGGAATGAGTTCATCAAATTCATTACCACGGTCCAAACCACCAGCAATCAAAATGACTTTACTATTATCAAAACCAGAAAGTGCTTTTTGTGTCGCTAAAATATTAGTTGACTTACTATCATTATAGAATTTCACTTCATCGATAGTATCAACGAATTGGAGACGGTGCTTAACACCACCAAAACTTGCGAGGGTTTCCTTTATAGCTTGGTTTGAAATACCTGACAATTTTGCTACAGCTATAGTTGCCAAGGCATTTTCAACATTGTGACTACCAGGAACGCCAATTTCATCAGCTTGCATCACTAATTCACCTTTGAAGTAGAGACCACCATTTTCAAGATAGGCACCATCTACTTTTTCCACTGTTGAGAATGGAACTACTCGTGCCTTAGTTTGTGTAGCTAATTCCTTAGCTAAATCTTGATTGAAGTTCAAAATAACAAAATCATCCACAGTCATTTGATTTTGAATATTCCACTTGGCAGCCACATATGCTTCAAAACTACCATGATAGTCAATATGTGTCGGCATCAAGTTAGTAATCACAGCAATATGTGGATGGAAGCTGTCAATCCCCATCAATTGGAAAGAAGACAATTCCATAACTAAGGTATCTTGATTAGTTACTGACTGTGCAACTTCTGACGCAGGGAAACCAATATTCCCAGACAAGACACCTGATTTACCACCGTGATTTAGGACATCAGCAATCATAGTTGTCGTTGTTGTCTTACCATTTGACCCTGTAATACCGATAATAGGTGCTTCAGATACTAGATAGGCCAATTCCACTTCAGTCCAAACAGGAATACCTTTTTCTAGAGCACGAGCTACCATTGGATTGTCATAACGAATTCCAGGATTTTTCACCATTAATTCAAAATTTTCATCCAAAAGTTCAAGAGGATGTCCGCCGCAAACAACCTTAATGCCTTCTTCAAGAAGGGCTTGAGCCGATGGATTTTCCTCAAATGGTTTACCATCATTTACTGTGACAATAGCACCCAACTTAGCCAATAGGCGGGCAGCTGCTTCACCAGATTTAGCCAAGCCAAGGACCAAAACTTTTTTATTCTCAAATTGTGTTACTGATTTCATAATTCGTCCATTCTCTCAAATTGTATCATAATCATTTTACCCTTTATCCCAAGCTATTTCAAGGAGTTACCTCTTCTTGGTAAAAGAAAAAGCCAATCTATCAGACTGACTTTTAATCTCATGCTACTTATTTATCTTCATGCTCAGCTTTTTCATGATTAAGCTCCGACATGGCGAAAAAATCTTTCAAGGTGAAGTAGCTCAATACAAGCATTCCAACTGTAACAAAGAACTCACCAGGTAGGCTGAAGAATTTAATGATTGATAGCACTGCTAAAAGTAGGAGCAATGCTAAGGTAGCCATGACAAAGAGAAGATTCATGGTGTTTTTTACCGACTTTGGTGCAATAAAGAAATAGAATGATGCAATCAATACAGCAACAATCAGATAAAACATCTCTTCTCCTCTCTATATATTATTCAGCTTCTGCTGCTTTTTTCTTACGTTTATTGGCTTTATCACGCTCTGCTTTATTCAAAATTTGTTTACGCAAGCGGATAGATTCAGGCGTTACTTCCATGTATTCATCATCATCCAAGAATTCAAGTGATTCTTCAAGAGTCAAGATACGTGGAGTCTTGATAACAGCTGTTTGATCCTTAGTTGCTGAACGCACGTTTGTCATTTGTTTTGCTGTAGTGATATTGACACCAAGGTCATTTTCACGAGCATTTTCACCAACAATCATACCTTCATAAACTTCAGTACCTGGGTTAACAAAGATTGTACCACGTTCTTCAATACGCATAATTGAGTAAGTTGTCGCTTTACCTGTATCGATAGAAACGAGGGCACCACGGTGACGTCCACCAATTTCACCAGCAACAACTGGCAAGTATTGGTCGAAGGTATGGTTCATGATACCGTAACCACGTGTCATAGACAAGAATTCCGTAGAGAATCCGATAAGTCCACGAGCTGGTACAAGGAAGATAAGGCGAGTTTGACCGTTACCAACCATTTGCATATCAAGCATGTCACCTTTACGTTCTGAAAGGGCTTGGATGATAGAACCTTGGTACTCTTCTGGAGTATCAATTTGAACACGTTCAAATGGCTCACATTTCACGCCATCAATTTCTTTGATGATAACTTCTGGACGAGACACTTGAAGTTCGTATCCTTCACGACGCATTGTTTCAATAAGGATAGACAAGTGCAATTCACCACGACCTGATACAGTCCATTTATCTGGAGAATCAGTTGGATCAACACGAAGAGAAACGTCTGTTTGCAACTCTGCCAAAAGACGCTCTTCAACCTTACGTGATGTCACGTGTTTACCTTCACGGCCGGCAAATGGTGAGTTATTCGCCAAGAAAGTCATTTGAAGTGTTGGTTCGTCAATACGAAGAACTGGCAATGGTTCAACAGCATCAGTTGGTGTAATTGTTTCACCAACGAAGATGTCTTCCATACCTGAGATGGCAATCAAATCACCAGCTTTTGCTTCTTCAATTTCACGACGTTCCAAACCAAAGAAACCGAAAAGTTTAGTAACACGGAAGTTCTTTGTTGTTCCGTCAAGTTTTGAAAGGGTAACTTGGTCACCAACTTTTACAGTTCCACGGAAGATACGTCCAATACCGATACGACCAACGAAATCATTGTAGTCAAGAAGCGACACTTGGAATTGAAGAGGCTCATCTGAGTTATCTACAGGAGCTGGGATGTGATCAATAATAGTGTCAAAGATTGGAGCCATAGTGTGCTCTTGATCAGCAGGGTTATCTGACAATGATGATGTACCGTTAATCGCTGACGCATACACAACTGGGAATTCCAACTGATCATCATCGGCACCAAGCTCGATGAAGAGTTCAAGAACCTCATCAACAACTTCTTCAGGACGTGCTGATGGTTTATCAATCTTGTTAACAACAACGATAGGTGTCAAGTTTTGCTCAAGCGCTTTTTTCAGCACAAAACGTGTTTGAGGCATTGTACCTTCGTAGGCATCGACAACAAGGACAACCCCATCAACCATTTTCATGATACGTTCAACTTCTCCACCAAAGTCCGCGTGACCTGGTGTATCCATGATGTTGATACGTGTACCGTTATAAGCAACGGCTGTATTTTTGGCAAGAATTGTAATTCCACGTTCTTTTTCAAGATCGTTTGAGTCCATTGCACGCTCATCAAGCTCTTTACGCTCATCAAGAGTGTGTGATTGTTTCAACAATTCATCAACAAGTGTTGTTTTACCGTGGTCAACGTGGGCAATGATGGCTACGTTACGGATATCTTCTCTAAGTTTAGTCATTTTTTCCTCTTTAATTTTTATTTCAACTTTTAAAGTATACCACATTTTCAACAAAATGGCAGAGCTCAGCTGATTGTAAACGTTTTTCAACAAGAAAAAGGTGCTGTCCACCTATAATTGGTCAGACACACCTTCTGTCATTAGTTATCAATTGTAAGTGCAAGACTAGCAGCTCCAATAATACCAGCATCATTTCCAAGCTCTGCTAATTTCACTTTTGTTGTACGGCGAACTTGTGGGAATGCATAACGTGTAAAGTATCCTTCAACACGGCTACGCAAGAATTCACCAGCTGCCGAAACACCACCACCGATTACAACTGAATCTGGGTTAAGAATGTTTGAAATGTTTGCTGTTGCAAGTCCGAGGTATTGAGAGACTTTATCAACAATGCTATTAGCAAACTTATCACCTTCAGCAGCAGCTACGAAGATATCTTTACTTGTCACTTGCTCACCATTATCTACAGCAGCTTTAATAGAAGAGTTCCCTTCGTATCCTTCTGCCAAATGACGTGCTAAACGTACAACACCTGTTGCTGAAGCTACAGTTTCCAAACACCCCTTGTTTCCGCATGTACATTCAAATCCTGTTTCAGGTTCAACAATAATGTGACCAATTTCACCACCAGCACCGGCAACACCATGAATTAAATTACCATCAGCGATAACACCGCCACCAACACCTGTACCCAATGTTACAAAGACAACATCTGGATTGTTAGCACCAGCACCAACCCAACGTTCCCCCAGTGCAGCCACATTAGCATCATTATCAATAGCGAATGGAATACCAAGTTCTTTTTCAATGACAGAGCCAACTTCTTGAGTTTCTGCCCAGTTCAAGTTAAAAGCACCCGTTACTGTTTTATTTTCACGGTCAACTGCACCTGGAGATCCCATACCAATTCCAATGAAGTCTTCAGCAGTAAGTCCATACATTTCCAAACGGTGTTTCAAAGATTCTACAATGTTAGGAACGATGTGGCGACCATTTTCAAGCGTATTTGTCTCAATAGCCCATTTTTCTTGCACTTCACCTTCCGAAGTCAAAATACCAAACTTAACAGTTGTTCCACCAAGGTCAATTCCTAAGAGTTTTTTTGCCATTTTCTTTCTCCATTTCAATGCGATGTTCACGTCGTAAAATCATTTCAGCAGTAAGATAGTTGTCCTTGTCCACTAAACCATTCTGGTAGAGGGCTTCTAATTCAATCTTCATCATTTCGATATCATAGAGCCTTTTCCCTAGGTAAACCACTATGCCAAACTGTTTCAACAACTGTTGAACGTCATATAAAGTTTTCATAGCAATATTTTAGCAAAAAGCTTCTGCCATGACAAGATAGTTTTGAAAACCTTTACAGATTATTGTATACTTCAAAAAAGACCTAAGTCATTTAGACTCAGGTTATTGACAATTCGGGCAAATCCCATGTAAAATCATCTGTTCACGAGTAATGCGAAATCCAGTTTGTGATTCTACCTCTTCCTTGAAAGACGGAATCGGTAAGTCTAAGTCAGTAATGTGACCACATTTTTCACAAACAATGTTTAAGTGGTCATGTCCCATAAAATCATAATAGGTTGTATTATCATTATTAACCTTGATTTCAGAGACAATCCCTTCTTCAACCAACACCTTCAGGTTGTTATAGACCGTCGCCAAACTCATCCCAGGATTGTCAGGGAGTAGGTCATAATATATCACATCTGCACTAGGGTGTTGATCAGACATCATCAAATAGCGAATAACAGCTTTACGAGATTCCGTCAACCGAATTCCTTTAGCTTTTAACTGATTCAGGACATCTTCATAAACGCCTAGACTACGTCGATGCTCAGACATATCGCCGCCTCCCTTCGTCTAAAAGTATTTTATGTCTATTATACACTTTTAGAGGAACTCTTGACAATCATCTTAACTCAAAAATGCTTATCTCAAGCCTGGAGCTTGTCCAAGTTCTGCAGTCAACATCCAGATTGTCTTATCAATTTCAGATTTAGCTGCAGTGAAGATATCATTTGAAGGAGCATCTCCTTCTTCATCTGTGATATCCAAACCAACTTGGAACAAGACTGACAAATATTTGTATGTATCAACCAATAATTGGATTTGATCAGACATTGGTTTATCAAATGTACCAGTAGTTTCAGTCAAGCCTGAATTAGATGAAAATTCTACCAAAGTTGAGTATGGTTCCCCACCAATAGTAATCAAACGTTCACTAACAACATCAAGGTGAGCATTCAAACTATCCATCAATTCATCCATTTTTGGATGAAGATAGAGGAAACCAGGACCACGCATATACCAATGAACTTGGTGAACAATTGAAGCTGCTACAGACAAATCAGCGACTGCTTGATTCAAAACTGCTTTAGTTTTTGTATATGAAGGTGTTTCAGCTTGTTGGTTAACTGTTTCATTGATTGTTTCTTTAATTGAATCTACCATATTAATACTCCTTATTTAGAATTACTATTATTTATACTTTTATTTTAGAATATTTCTAAATAAGATGCAAGTAAAATGCTTTTTCTCACTCTTTTTCGAATAATTAGGTATGTTAAGTATTATTTATTTTTTTCTAGGAGCCTCTTTTGGTTCATTCATCGGACTAATTTGTGATCGTTTTCCTGAGAGGTCGATTATTTTCCCTAGAAGTCACTGTAGCCATTGCAAGCATCAGCTGCGTTTTTTCGAGATGATCCCTATCCTCTCACAACTTTTCTTAAGATCTCGATGCCGTTCATGTCAGACTCCTATCCCTTTTCGTTACCTCTTTATGGAACTATTTTGTGGAGTAATATCCCTGCTATATTTCTATGACTTTTTAAGTCTTGAAGTGACCTACTTTCTTTACTTCAGCCTTTGTCTGTCGATTTTTGATTTGAAACATAAATCCTATCCGCTTCTGATTTGGATAGTTGGAACAGTCCCACTCTTATTCATGGGCAACTACTACATCACATTTGCCTTAGGTATAATCCTCGCTATCCTTTCTTATATGAAACATCTAAATATTGGGGAAGGAGATTTTCTCTACTTAGCAAGTGCCTCACTTATTTTCCCATTTTCAAAAATACTACTAATTATCGAAATTGCCTGCCTATTAGGACTAGCTTACTTCCTTCTACGAAGAAATCTTAAAGAATGCATCGCATTTGTCCCATTTCTTTTTCTAGGAATAGTACTTCTTACTTTTTGTTCAATTGTATAGAAAAAAAGCCGATAAACTCGGCTTTTCTTTGTTAGTTCATATTGACACGGTGCCACTCATTAATGACATAAGAGAGCATCTCTAATTGTTGTAATCCCACATTATTAACCTCTGAAGTTTCTTCGTTAGAACCTCCTAGGTAACGTGTATAAATTGCAATAAGATACGGTGTATCTTCCATTACAATAGCATCAACGTTAAGTGCTTCACGAACATAACCTGGTTTCTGATAAATAGTCAATCCTTGATTATATGTTTTATAATAATATTCTGGGAAAGACTCTCCTAAATATTTGAGAATGTCTTTATAATCCTCTTGGTGTTTCCAAAGATAATCCAAAACTTGGATATAATAATCCGTTGTCGTCTTATTACCATGCATTTGGATAGTCTTCACTTCACCTTTTGATTTACCGTATTTATCGAGCATGCCATAGAATTTTTCCATACCACCAAGGCGTTCCGCCAAAGCATAGGCAGGAGTGTTCTCAGAGTAAACAAGAGAATACTCTTGCATCTCTGGAATAGTCATCGAACCACCGAAAGCAGCAACATAACTATCGTGCTCAGCCTGATATTCATACTCAGTATTAGTAATATCAAAACGTTCAGTTAAAGAAAGTTTACCCTTGTTAACCTCATCCATGACGAGCATGTTTAGTGGCAATTTATAAGTTGATCCTGCAGTCATTGGCTGAGTATCATTCATAGAGAATTGCTCATTTGTCTTGGTATTTTTATATGAAAAGGCAATTTGGCTTGACTCAATACCTTGGTCAGCCATAAATGCTTCAACTACTTGGTTCAATGTCATGTTAGCATAATCATAATACAAGCCATTACCATACATAGTATCTGCATCTGCTTCCATGACTGCTTGTTTAGCTTCGGCTGATTTATTTGTTGGAGTTACCTTTTCCTCTTTTTCTTTGTCTTCTTTTTTAGTGACTTTAGAACTAGATCCGAAGATATTTCCAAGGCCACCAGTGTGACCAACTTGTTTACCACGTCCTGCTAAAGCAAGCATGGCAACAAACAAAAGAATTACCAAAACACCTAGGAAAGCTAAGATAATATAAGCTTTCTTATCATCACGAGATGATTTTGATTTAGCTTTAGATTTCTTAGAGCGCTTACTTCTAAGTGCCAAGGTTTCAGTTTTTGCTTCATTTTCCTTGTGCTCAACTGGTACTACTGATTCCTCAGCAGATTTCTTCTCTACTGATTTTTTAGAAGTCTTTTTAGCATCTTTTTTCGATGATTTTTTCTTGTCTTTCTTGGCGCCTTTTTTGACATCTTTTTTAGTATCTTTAGTGTCTTTTTGGACGTCTTTTTGAAGGTCTTGTTTTACCGAATCTTTCTTTTTATCTTTAGTTTTTCGGCGGCTTCCACTATACTTTTTGCTTGAATGTTTTTTCTTTTTTTTCATAACAATAATAGTTTAAGCTATAATTCACTAAAAAGCAAGGAGATTTTACAATCATATTACAAAAAAATTATCCCCAATAGTGAGGATAATTTTAAACTTATTTAGCTGCTGAATAAAGCTCAGCAACTTTATTCCAGTTGATGATTTCAAAGAAAGCTTTGATGTAGTTTGGACGTACGTTACGGTAGTTTAGGTAATATGCATGTTCCCAAACATCAAGTGCCAAGATTGGTTTCTTACCATCTGAGATAGGGGTGTCTTGGTTAGCTGTTGAAACGACTTCAAGCTTACCTTCAGCGTTAACAACAAGCCATGCCCAACCTGAACCAAAACGAGTTGTTGCTGCTGCTGTGAAAGCTTCTTGGAAGGCTTCAAATGAGCCGAGAGCTTCGTTAATAGCAGCTGCTACTTCTGCAGTTGGTTCTTGTTTTTCAGGAGACAAGAGTTCCCAGAAAAGTGCGTGGTTAAGGTGTCCACCACCATTGTTAATAAGTGCTTGACGAATATCTGCTGGAATTTGTTCCACGTCAGCCAAAAGTGCTTCGAGATCTTCACCAATTTCTGGGTGTTTTTCAAGAGCAGCATTAGCATTTGCTACATAAGTTGCGTGGTGTTTATCGTGGTGAAGAGTCATTGTTTCAGCATCAATGTATGGTTCCAAAGCATCGTAAGCGTAAGGAAGGTCTGGAAGGATAATTGCCATAGTAAAGGTCCTCTTTTCATTTTTTCTTCAATTTACCATAAAGTGGTAGAGCTTTCAAAAATTTTGCTTACAAAATCAAAGAAAACTCCAAATCTCTAGCGGTTTGATACGATTTTTAAAAATGCTAAATCAAACAAGTAATCTTTATCTAAAGTTCCTGTCTTTATCTGGTAATCTGTCTCTACTAAAATCTTAATCGTCTTTTTTAAGAATGCTACTGATAAGGGACGACTATCTCTCAGAGCAAAACGAACCTGAAATTGATTGACTTTACGCCCTAAATAATCTGACAGACTTGAAACAATCTGCTGCTCACTTTTGCCTTGAGCAGATAAGAGTTTAACCTGTAAATAGGTACGAAATTGTCCCAACATCACAGCAATCAACTTAATCTCATCTTCACCCTGAAGCCGTAAATCATGCACTAATTCACGAACACTCTGAATCTGTCCTCGCAAAAGAAGTTGCGTCATATCAAAAATGTTATCTTGCAAACTTTTCGGAATAGCCTCAGCAATATCTTGCGATGAGATATTTCCTTCCGTTTTATACCCCTTTAGAAAAGCTAAGTTTTTTTGAACATCTGAAAAGTCAAAATTTGACTTAATCAAAAGTTCCTCAAAGACTCCTGTATCAAATGTAAGCCCCTCTTGATGCGCCTGCTTTTGAAAATAGGTTCTAAGTTCTGCATCTTTTAAGGGACTGGCTTCAAGCACCATGGCATCACGCTTGAGTAGTTTGACTAAACGACGCTTTCCATCTAGCTTTCCTGCAGACATTAAGACAAGACGTGTTGTTTCAACAGGAGACTCAAAATAATTTTCAAGGCGCTTCAACTCTTTCTCATCCAGATACGATTTTTTAGCAGTAGTCATATCCGTGAAATGGTCAAAAATGACCACCTTCTCATCTGCAAAAAAAGGCATGCTTTCTAAATCGAGCTCAGCATCTTGATAATCAGTCTCAGACATATCAAAATAAGAATAGGTTAAGTCACTGGGATCAAAACCAATTTGTTTTAAAAATTTTTCTTTTGCTTGACTATACTGCCCTAAATCCTCGCCCGCCAAGACCGTTATCATGGGGAGCTTTTCTTTGGACAGCTTTTCAATCGTTTCCATAGCAATCATGGTTTTATTATAACAGATTTTTCACCATAACAAAAAGCCCACCACCAAAGTGATGAACTTTACTTTATTAACCAGAGTTACGAAGACCTGTTGCAATACCATTGATGGTAATGTGAATAAGGCTAATTTCGTCATCGGTCAAATCATTGTTACGAAGACGTTTAATCAATTCAATTTGGATGTAGTTCAAGACATTGAAGTATGGTAAACGGAAGTCCAAACTTGCTTTAAGCGATGGACTTTCATCAAGGAAGCCATCATGTTTTTCAATAGCAAGAATAACATCCTTAGTCAACTGCCACTCATCCAAAATAATATTGAAGACACTACGTACTTCTTCACTCTCTGCCAATTGTGCATAGTGGAAGGCGATATTCATGTCTGATTTTGAAAGAACCATGTCCACGTTTGACAAAAGTGAACGGAAGAATGGCCATGTTTCAAACATATGTTGAAGTTTCTCAAGGTTGCCTTCTTCAGCTTGGATAAAGCGATTAAAGGCAGAACCCACACCATACCAACCTGGGAACATGATACGGTTTTGTGACCATGAGAATACCCAAGGAATCGCACGAAGACCAGAAATCTCAGTAATAGTCTTACGAGCTGCTGGACGAGAACCGATATTCAAGCTTGACACTTCTTTAATAGGGCTTGCTTCAAAGAAGTAGTCATAGAAATGTTCGTTTCCAAAGACAAGATCACGATAGATAACATTAGAATCATTAACAATACCGTCCATAATTTCACGGAAATCAACCAATTCATCTGGGTCCGCAATTTGACGTGTTACCATACGGTCAAGGGCAGCTGAAACAAGCATTTCAAGATTGTAGTAGGCAGCATCCTTATTACCATATTTATTACCGATAACTTCCCCTTGTTCAGTCAAACGGATACGGTCCTTAATAGTACCAAATGGTTGAGACGTAATAGCATCGTATGATGGGCCACCACCACGACCAACAGTACCACCACGGCCATGGAAGAAGGTAATCTTAATACCACGCTCTTCACCAATCTTAGTCAATTCGTTTTGAGCTTTGTAAAGCGTCCAACCTGAAGATAAGTAACCACCATCTTTGTTAGAGTCTGAGTAACCCAACATGATTTCTTGGTAATTATTGCTATTCTTGATCCAACGTTTAACGATATCATAACCAAGATATTGTTTCATGATATCATTAGAGTTTTCCAAGTCTTCGATAGTTTCAAAAAGTGGAACAATTTGGACACGCGCACGTTCTGTATCAACCAAGCCAACTTCTTTAAGAAGGATAGCCAACTCAAACATATCAGAAACGCTCTCAGTGTGAGAAATGATATGTTGTTTGATGACATCTTCACCGATATAGTCTTTCAAGAGACGAGCAGTGCGGAAGATTGCCAATTCTTTTTCAAGTGTTTCAGACTTAGGCACATTAGTTGATGACAAGGTACGAGGATCTTCTTGCAATTCTTTAAGAAGAACAGCAACCTTTTCAACCTCAGTCAATTCACTATAGTTATCAACAATATTTGCAGATTTAAGCAACTCTGCTACACATGCTTCATGAACACTAGAATCTTGACGCATATCGATTGTAGCAAGATAGAAACCAAAGACTTCTACAGCTTGAAGAAGCTCTTCGAAATCACCTGAAATCAAGACAGCATCGTCGTTTTCAAGAAGTGAATTTTTGATCGCCAAAAGATCGTCATGGAAGGCATCTGCTGTTTCGTAGAATTCTGTTGTTTGTTGTGAGACAGCTTGAAGACTTTGGCTGAGACGTTGTTGCACGTAATCAGCTACTACTTCACCTGTTGAAGCCGAACCCAGACGAACATTTTCAGAAAGGCGTTTAGCAACTCTTTCCTTGCTGAAGTTTCCTTCTTTAAAGAAAAGAAGTGTTTGAATCAACTTAGACTGGATGTAACTGAAAGCACGACGGTAAGGTTCATTTTCACGATAAACAGATGTATCTGGAGAATGTTTCGCCATCTCTGCTACTGTATCTGAAACCTTAGTCAAGCGTGATGAAAGGGAGAATGAACGGTAAAGATTATCAACTTTTTCGATATAGTAGTTGAGGATAACTTCACTTTGTACTGTTGCAGAAAGTTTAAGAGTTTCTGCTGTTACAAATGGGTTCCCGTCACGGTCACCACCAATCCACATACCCATAGTAATAGGTGTTGGATTGTCAAGTTCAATACCTTTTTCAACCGCTAAACGTTTGAATTCATGCGATAAGTTTGTAATCGCCTTAATCAATGAGGAGTTGTAATACTCCATAACGTTAGTGATTTCATTTTTAACCTTAAGTTTTTTCTCACGAATGATATCTGTTTGCATCATAATTTCTACATAACGACGCAAATCTGCATACCATTTATCCTTGTTAATAAGACCAGCCTTAACATCACGATGCTTACGGAGAAGTTCGTGAATGTGGTTAGTCAATTCAAGCATAGTTTTACGTTGAACCTGAGTTGGGTGAGCTGTCAAAACTGGCACGACATTGACATGTTCAAGAATGTCACGTGCATTATCACTTTCAGCGACAACATCAAAGGTTTCAGACAACTTACCTAGATAAGATTCATCAATATTGTTCTTGTGGTTGACTTCATAAGCCAAATCCACGTCCTCAGAGATATTAATCAAGAGAGGTAACAAAGAGAAATAACGTGATGCAACGACCATATCGTCATTCGTCATTTCTGAAATGGCTTGTGTAAGGGCCACATAGTCACCTTCATCATAAAGTTCAACCAAATGTTGGATAGTTGTGAGACCTTGCTCTCCAGCCATGCCTCGTGTTGCATCATCCAACAATTCTTTCAAGATACCAACTTCTTCAGAGATGATTTCCTGGTTGTTACTGCTTTCCAATTTGTTAAAAGCCAAACCGTATTCTCCTTACTTTATGTAGTACCCTTTTATCATATCACTTTTAAAACAAAAGTAAACTATTTTCCTTTAAATCGTCAGTTATTTTGCAATTTTCCGACTTTTTCAAACAAATTTTCAAGGCTATTTCCGAACTTTATAAAAAAGACTCTGAAACAGAGTTCAGAATCTTAATTATACTTTTCTTGATAGAATTTGATTTCATCGCCATCTTCAACCTTAAGTTGGTTGGCTGCTTTTTCACCAAGTTTACCATTGACATCAAACATCCAATAGATTCCCTTATCTTTATCTTGAGAAATACCATCGATCTCAGTGATGAAGCCATCGTTTTCTTGAACAGGATATACTTCTTCCAAGACATCAAGTACTGTATCACCTTTTTGGATTTCTACTGATTTTTTCTTACTTTCCTTATCTGTTTTCAAAATCAAAGTCACTTGACCTTGAACCTTAGACTGATGATTATTTGTGCTGCTAGTAAGTTTAGCTGCCTCATTTTTTCCACAGGCTGCTAAAGTAACAAGTGATACGGCAAGAAAAATATAGGTCAATAATTTTTTCATTTCAAAAACCTCCTAAAAATAGACTGGATGAATGGATAGAATAGAAGCGTCGATACTGCATGATAGGTGTCGTAAAGCAGACCAGAAATAACAAAGGTAATCCCACTTCTAAATAGGAGGCCATAGCTATAATCCATGAGAACCCCATAGAGAAAGGACAAGAGAGTTACCAAAGCAATCTGCCAAACAAGTGACAACCTAGGTGCAATCAAACTCCAAAGAGCCATCAAGACGCCGAAGGCCAGAATCTGATTAAAGACCCAAGGACCAAAACCAAAGATGAATCCTGAGATGGACATGGTTAAAGCCATAATCAACAGACCATCTACCAAACCCAAGTAAAGAACAGCCACAAAAAACATAGCTGTAATAGGCTGAATATTTGGCAATCCTATAAATGCTGACCGCAATCCTACTGCCAGAGCTGACAGAATGGCTATTCGAGCCATTCGTTGAATCGTTAGTTTCATACATCTATTATGCCAGAAATAAGGAAATATGACTAGTTTTTAAAAATAAAAACTAAAGATTTCTTGAAATACAGAGTAAGATCGTACAAATTGAAGAAAATAATGTCCCTTGTTGCCTCTCCCAAATATCAAACGGTTTGAGCAGGCTGAATATTTGATATAAAAAGTGTACTCTCATTCACTATCCTCTGTCATCTTTACAACAGTAAATAATTAAGTTTGATTAATTATAAAAGTTAACTTGACTTATTTTTTATTTTAAAGTATATTAAACTCAAGGAGGTAGCTAATGATTCAAATTGAAAATATTAATGTGTCTTACCAACAGACATTAGCTCTGGATAATATCACCTTAAACTTGGAGGGACCTAGTATTACTGGGATTATTGGACCAAATGGTGCTGGTAAATCAACTCTAATTAAAGCATTAATTGGTATTATTCCTCACTCTGGAAAAATCCTTTTCAATAAACAACCTATTCGTCAGCAATTGAATCGTATTTCCTATGTTGCACAGAAGGCTGATATTGATTTTAACTTTCCGATTACTGTCAGAGAGTGCATCTCTCTAGGACTCTATCCCAAAACCAAGTTCTTTAAACGTCTATCTAAGAGTGATTGGTCTAAGGTCACAGATGCTTTAACACTACTTGGTCTAAATGATTTGGCCCATCGACAAATAAGCCAATTATCAGGAGGGCAATTTCAACGTGTTCTAATCGCTCGTTGTCTTGTACAAGAGGCTGATATTATTTTATTAGATGAACCCTTTGTAGGGATTGACTCTGTTAGCGAAGATATTATCATGAACACCTTGAGAGAACTTAGGGACAAAGGTAAGCTTATTCTTATTGTCCACCATGATTTGAGCAAAGTTCCTCATTATTTTGACCAAGTTATCCTCCTAAATCGTAAACTGATTGCTAGTGGGCCTACTAATCTTGTTTTTAATGAGGATAATCTCCGTAAAACCTACGGTAACAGTTTATTTTATAAAGGAGATGTAAATGATTTCTGAATTTATTGATGGTTTGCTAAATTTCCACTACTTACAAAATGCTCTTATAACGGCTTTAGTTATTGGAATTGTCGGAGGGGCTGTTGGTTGTTTTATTATTCTAAGAGGCATGTCGCTTATGGGTGATGCGATTTCACATGCGGTTTTACCCGGCGTAGCTACTTCCTTTATCTTGGGTATTAACTTTTTCATAGGAGCCATCATCTTTGGACTTTTAGCTTCTACAATGATTACCTATATCAAAAGCAATTCCATTATTAAGAGTGACACGGCAATTGGGATTACCTTTTCGAGCTTTCTAGCTCTCGGTATTATTCTCATCGGTGTTGCTAATAGTTCCACAGATCTCTTTCATATTCTCTTCGGGAATATTCTAGCTGTACAAGACATGGATATGTGGATAACGATTATCGTTTCACTTCTCGTACTAGCAACTATTACAATCTTCTTTCGCCCTCTACTCCTAACATCCTTTGATCCAATTTTGGCCAAGTCTATGGGAGTTAAGGTCACCTTCTACCACTACTTACTTATGGTTATTCTAACTTTGGTTTCTGTAACTGCCATGCAGAGTGTTGGCACTATTCTTATTGTGGCACTTTTAATTACACCGGCTGCCACTGCCTACCTTTATGTTCATAGCCTAAAAACAATGATTCTTCTCTCATCAGGATTGGGGGCTCTGGCATCTGTTCTAGGTCTTTTTATCGGCTATAGTTTTAATATTGCAGCTGGTTCGAGCATTGTATTAACGTCTGCTCTACTCTTTCTCATCAGCTTTTTCATCGCCCCAAAACAAAGTGGCATGAATAAAACTTCTAAACAATAAAAAATAGGATGAAAATAATATGAAAAAAATACTATCAACAATAGTACTACTACTTTTAGCGGTAGTTACTCTAACAGCTTGTACCAATAAACAAGGCAGTAACAAGGATAAATTACGAGTCGTTACGACCAATTCCATTATTGCTGATATCACCAAAAATATTGCCGGAGATAAAATCACTCTCCACAGTATTGTCCCCGTTGGTAAGGATCCTCACGAATACGAACCCCTTCCTGATGATGTAAAGAAGACATCGCAAGCTGACTTGATTTTTTACAACGGTATCAATTTAGAAACTGGTGGAAATGCTTGGTTTACTAAGTTAGTCAAGAATGCTCATAAGACAGAAAATAAAGATTATTTTGCAGTTAGTGATGGTGTTGAGGTGATTTATCTTGAAGGTCAGTCAGAAAAAGGTAAAGAGGATCCCCACGCTTGGCTTAATCTGGAAAATGGGATTATTTATGCTCAAAATATTGCCAAGCAACTGATTGCTAAGGACCCTAAAAACAAGACCTACTACGAAAAGAATCTAAAATCCTATACTGACAAACTTAGTAAACTGGACCAAGAAGCTAAAGAAACATTTAACAAGATTCCCGATGAGAAAAAACTGATTGTCACTAGTGAAGGATGCTTCAAATACTTCTCAAAAGCCTATGGCGTACCATCTGCCTACATCTGGGAAATCAATACAGAAGAAGAAGGCACACCAGACCAAATCAAAACACTCGTGGAAAAACTACGTCAAACAAAGGTACCAGCTCTCTTTGTCGAATCTAGTGTCGATGAACGCCCTATGAAAACAGTATCTAAGGATACCAATATTCCTATCTATGCAAAGATCTTTACAGATTCTATTGCTGAAAAAGGGCAAAACGGTGACAGCTACTACAACATGATGAAATATAATCTGGATAAAATCACCCAAGGCTTGAATCAGTAAAAATCTTATCTAAGAAACATTCTGTATTCTTCTGATAAATCTGTTATACTAAGATGAGACTATTTTCAAAGGAAGAGAAATGACACCTAATAAAGAAGACTACCTCAAATGTATCTATGAGATTGGTACTGAAGAAGGCAAAATTAGTAATAAGGAAATTGCGAACCGCATGCAGGTGTCTCCACCTGCTGTGACAGAAATGATTAAGAAATTGATTTCAGAAGGCCTTATCATCAAAGATAAAGCCAAGGGCTACCTCCTAACGGAAACAGGTACAATCAACGTTGCTGAACTCTATCGGAAACATCGCCTCATCGAAGCCTTTTTGGTGGACCACTTGCAATACACTTGTGATCAAATTCATCAAGAGGCAGAAATTTTAGAGCATACTGTCTCTGATCACTTTATCAATGCCCTTGACCGCCTACTCAATTACCCCAAAACCTGTCCACACGGTGGGCAGATTCCTAAATCAGGTCAGCTCATAGAGGAAATCTACAACCAGACTTTTACACAAGACCTTGCTCCTGGAGACTATGTCCTTCGTCGAGTTCAAGATCAAATTGATCTACTCCATTATTTGAAGACTGTCGGTCTTAAAATTGGAACACCTTTTACCTTTGAAGGCTTTGACCCTTTTACACTACTATACCGCCTGAATATTGATGGAAAAGAAATTCAAATTCCAGAAACTGTTGCTAGCAACCTTTATATTGAATCAAACTAAAAAAGCGAGGCTGATGAACACACTTAGAAGTGTCATCAGCCTCACTTTTTTTACATTTGTTTCAAGCGTTCCACCCGTTCTGAAATTGGGGGGTGGGTATAAAAGAGCTTCTGCAAACCAGATTCTTTTTTAGGGTCATTGATAAAGAGGGCTGCGCTAGCATCATCCACATGATGTTGCATTGGCGCACTATTATCAAGTTTAAGCAGAGCATTAATCATACCTTGTGGGTTACGTGTCAATTCGACGCTAGAAGCATCAGCTAAAAATTCACGCTGGCGTGAAATAGCCAACTGAACCAAGGTAGCTGCCAAAGGCGCAAGAATAATGGCAATCAAGGAAATAATGAGAAGAATAATTTCCAAACCGCTGCTTCCATTACGGTCATCATCATTTCTACGACGGCCTCCACCCCAGAACATCATATTACGAGCCATCCCAGCTAGCATGGTAATGGCAGATGCTAAGGCAACTGCTATGGTAGAGATTCGGATATCGTAGTTGCGAATATGACTCACTTCATGTCCAATAACTCCTTCAAGTTCCTCACGATTCATAACCGCAAGAAGACCTGTTGTAGCAGCTACAGCAGCATTTTTAGGGCTAGATCCCGTTGCAAAAGCATTCATTGAAGGATCATTGACAATAAAGACACGTGGCATTGGGATTTGAGCCACCATAGCCATGTCCTCGACCACATGATAAAGGTTCGGAGCGGTTTGTTCATCAACCTCTCGTGCACCATTCATAGCCATAACGACATTGGTTGATTGGAAAATCATGGTAACAGCATAGATAAAACCGATAACTAGAGCAAGAATCAGACCACCGAAGCCTGAACCTAACCAAAGATAGCCGACACCGTAACCAACAAGACCCAACAAGAGGAAAAAGACCAGGAGCAAAAGCCAAGTCTTTCTCTTATTTCGAGCAATCTGATCAAATAACATATTAGTTACCTAGTCCACTGAAATCAACCTTAGGAACAGCTTTTTCTTCTTCTGGTGTTTCAAGGAATTCAGCAGCCTTAAAGCTAAACATTTTAGCAATAACATTGCTTGGGAAAGTTTCCAATTTCACATTGTAGTTACTTGTCACACTGTTATAGAGTTGGCGCGAATAGGCAATTTTATTTTCAGTGTTCGTCAACTCTTCTTGAAGCTGGCTGAAGTTGGCACTAGCCTTAAGATCAGGGTAACTTTCAGCTACGGCAAAGATTCCAGAAACCTGACGAGTCAATTCATCACTGGCACGCATAGCTTCTGCAGGAGAAGTCGCAGCTGCTACTTGATTACGAAGTTCTGCTACTTTTTCAAGCGTTGAACCTTCATATTTAGCGTAACCTTTAACTGTTTCAATCAAGTTAGGAAGAAGGTCATTACGACGTTTCAATTGAACATCAATTTGACTCCATGCCTCCTTGGTTTGCATACGGCTTTTAACCAAGCCGTTATAACTTGCAATAATAAAAATCACAAGAACAACAATAATGGCAATAATAATCCAAATCATATTTAGTTTCCTTTCTTATGCTTAAAAAGAGTCAGTACGACTTCTCTTACAAATATTTTGATAGTCTCAGTATATCAAATTTTCAGATAAAAGTGGTAAAATCTGAGTCGTTTTACAAAAAAACTGGACAAGATGTCCAGCTTTTGTATTACTCTTTAGACGTGTGTCGTTTACCTTGGGCTAGGGCATCTGCTTCTGTCATTGTAACGACATTTGCTTTGTTGGTATTTTTTGGCATAGATAAAAAACACCCATTTTAATGGATGCTTCTTACCTATTACTTACCTGCTTTTTTACCTTGTTTTGTAAGATAAACTGTAGATATACTTAGTGCTGCAGCAACTCCGACAAGTAGGAAGACCGTTGTCGTATTAGACTTACCTTTTTCTTTTGAAGTGCTAGCTTGGCTTTCAGAACTCTTGGCCACCTGTTTTGCCTCAGTTGCTTTATCAATACGAGCGACATTCTTAGGTGTGTCATCCTTCTTGCTTTCCGCCAATTCTGACAAATCACTGCTAATCTCTTTGGCAACACCTTCAGAGCTTGTAAGTGATGCCACTTCTGAAGCTAATGTTTCATAGGCCATAACCGCCATGACTTTACTTGCAATCACATCCACAGACTTCTCATTCAAAAGAGAATTAAAGCGAATAGCTTCTGAGGCGAGCTGACTGCTTGTTACAGAGATTTTTAGGTCATTGTTATAAGCGACTTGACTATTTGGCGAGATGCTGACAACTTCAGATGTACGTGCTGTTGTTGGAGCTTCAGAAAGTTTGACATCGACCTGACTTGTTGAACCTTTTTCAATAACTTCTGAAGAAACCTCGCTAATCGGATCCTTTTGTGTACTTTCTGAAGTTGGAGATTTCTCTGGGCTGTCAGAAGTAATTGCTACGTCAACCTGACTAGTAGATGAAGCTACCGAAGTTTCCTCATTCTTTGGTGACTCAGAGGCTGGAGCAGTTGAGCTTGCCTCACTCTTTGGTGTTTCTGATGTTGAAGTCTCAGAAACTACTTCACTAGTTGATGCTTCGGAAACTGGAGTGCTTGAACCTACCTCACTCTTTGGTGTTTCTGAAACTGAAGACTCTGAGATTACTTCACTGTTAGAAGTCTCGGAAACTGGGGCTGATGAACTTTCCTCACTCTTTGGTGTTTCTGATGCTGAATTTTCAGAAACCAATTCACTGTTAGATACTTCGGAAACTGGGGCTGATGAACTTTCCGCACTCTTTGGTGTTCCTGAAACTGAAGTCTCTGAGATCACTTCACTAGTTGATGCTTCAGAAACTGGAGTGCTTGAGCCGGCCTCACTCTTTGGTGTTTCTGATGCTGATGTCTCAGAAACTACTTCACTAGTTGATACTTCAGAAACTGGAGTGCTTGAACTTTCCTCACTCTTTGGTGTTTCTGATGCTGATGTCTCGGATACCACTTCACTGTTTGATGCTTCTGAAACTGGGGTGCTTGAACCTGCTTCACTCTTTGGTGTTTCTGAAACTGAAGTCTCGGAAGCTACTTCACTGTTTGATGGTTCTGAAACTGGAGTGCTTGAACTTGCTTCACTTTTCGGTGTTTCTGATGCTGAAGTTTCGGAAATAACTTCACTGTTTGATGCTTCGGAAACTGGGGCGCTTGAGGTTTCCTCACTCTTTGGTGTTTCTGAAACTGGTGCTGATGAACTTACCTCACTCTTTGGCGATTCGGAAACTGAAGTCTCTGAGACTGGATTATTGACAGGTTTTGTTGGAGAAACTACTGAGACAGCCCCAACAATCGTCGCCTTATTGTCAATCGTATTATTAGATAAACGGATTTCTCCATTACCATTGTCACCCATCTCAAAGTTTTTGGTAATCACTGGATCAGCCAAGGTATTCAATAGCTTATTATCGTAGACATCGACATTCTTGATTGTTCCACGAACTTGTTGGAAATCAATGGCACCACGATGGAGGTTATAGAGGTCATTAGTTGTCCCTGAACGTAGAATGGTATTGTCATGAATCTTAATTCCAGAATCATTGAGGTCAAAATTGTGACCTGCAAAGACAGTGTTTACACGGATACCTGCTCCAGCAAAGACGTCCTTGATGAGGTTTCCTGAAATTTCATGCCCCTTACCACCAAAAATACCGATACCAGCCGCACGCCAGCCTGATTCAATGGTATTGTTGAGGAATTTATTATTTTCCTCAGCTGCGGCATTTGTACCATCTGAAATACTTGACCAGATAGCTAAACCATCATCACCATTCCCACGGATATTAGAGTTTTTAACTGTTGAATTCTTGGTTCCTTGGGCAAAGTTAATACCATCAGCCAAGTTATTACGGATACGAGCATTTTCAACGACAAGACCATCCGTATACTTCATATTTCCCGTCTGGTCGTAGTCTCCAATCCACATACCGACTTCAAAATGCTGAACCCAAATGTCGTGAATTTTCGAATCCTTACCAAGTGTTCCCGAAATAGCTTTGTACTGTGCATCCTCGTTATAACGAGACGTCAAGTTGGAATCCATGTAAAGATTGCTCAACTCAATGCCATTACTATTATGACCGAAGACAATACCACCACCATAGCGTTTGTCACTTGTAAAGTGTAGTTGTGTATGCCAAACACCGGCACCTGAGATTTTTAGATTATCAGCTTCGATATTAACCTGTTTATCAAAATTGAAACGTCCTTCTGGAATATAGACAGATTTTCCGCTGGCTTTAGCTTCTTCTACAGCCGCAAGTAAGGCAGCTGTGTCGTCACTATCATCATTGGCAGAGGCACCCTTATCCACGATACTGATACTATTTTCACCTTGAGCAACAGGCGCTGGAGCCTGCTCTAGCTCAATAAAGTCAATACCGTAAGGGACATTGTCATCTTTCTTCTTAACTAGAGAAATCTTATCACCAGATTTCAATTGAATATCCTTGAGGAGGAGACGTGTCTCATCAAAACGAAAACGTGCACTGGAACCATCAATGGCTTGATCATACTCATGGTCCCCTTTAAGGTACTGCCATGCTGAGTGAGATGACAAATCAAGATTACCAACGCTTGAACCATTGACCTGCACATCCAACTGACCTGATGCACCATCAGGTATTGTATAACGGACATTCAAAGCATTGGCTGGCTCAGTGACATTGAAAGTAACTGCCGCATCCTTTTTAAGAAGCTCAACATAAGTTTGGTTAGTCGCTTCCACAGCCGTAGATTCCATGTCCGTTGACTGTTGGATTGTAGCACCATTTTCAACACTTGCATTCTCTGCCTCATGAGTCGTATAAGGCATCTTTGCACCGTAACCATCAGTGCTGTACTCCTTACCTTGACCTTGGTTCTCACTCGCATTGGTTAAGACATTTGCTGAAGTTTCTTGAGTTTGAGGGTTGTTTGCCTCAACCAATTGATCAATGGTCGGAGTCTGTTCAGCTGCTTGAACAGTTGTTACCTGAGGCTGAACTGGAGCAATGTTGGCAGGCTGTGACGCTTGCACAGTCTCAACTGATGCTGGTTCGGAAGTCGCCAATTGTGCCGTTGAAGCTGTTTGAGGTGTCTGTGCCTGATTTGAGGCATCAGTCAAATCACTAATCGATTGTGCCTCATCGGCCTGAGCCCCTTGCCCATTGGCAAGAGCCATGAACCCAATCAAAGCTGATGCTGCCCCAATGGAATATTTTCGGATGCTGTACTTTGGTTTTGTTTTACTTTCTCTAAACAAGTTAATTCTCCCGATACTTTTTTTCACAATCTCTCCATTTTAGTTTTAAGCTATTCTCGAACTAAAAACAGAGACTCTTAAATATTTGATGTACTTAATGATGCTGTTGTTTCTTTAATCCAAAACAAACCAAAACAAATTATAAGTCATGAGAACACAAAATAAAAGGCTAAGTAATCCATTTTAACAAGGCCTTAACAAAAATGTCATATTAGAAAGTTCAGTTATTCATTTCTAAATTATAGTCTAAAAATGTCGCACAAAAAGGTAATTTCTTTCACGTGTAAGAAAGAGAAAACTCTAAACTTCCATAAAGGCTTATTTAGCAAGATTTATCGGCTAAAACAATCAAATTGTATTAAATCTGTTTTCTCAGATTTATATCAAACGTTTGACAGTCTTTTTTAATTTTACGATTCAAAGTATTATTTTCCGAATGTTTAAGTATTACAAATGTTAAATACCCAAAAATAAAAAAAGAGACAAAAACTGCCTCTGACTTTTCAAATAAATGTTTATTCCTAACTGATTCTTACGATAACAATGTCTCTAATTCTTCAACCGATAAACCAGTCACATCCGATACTACTTCTAACGACAGACCTTTTGACAGCATCTTACGAATCAGTTCTAGTTGTCCCTCATAACGACCTCGTTCTAACCCTTGTTTAAGTCCACGCTCTAGTCCTTGCTCTAACCCTTGTTCCAAGCCTTCTTCACGTGCTTCATCGATAGCTGTTTCCATAGTCATGTCATAATTTTCTTGAATACGTATGCGTTCATCAATCATCGCCTTTTCCTCCTGTGTCCAGCTGGATGAATCCAGTAATGAATCGGCATGCGTGACCGCTTGACTAGGTTCCTTAGAAAATGGGAGATTTCCAAAAAACTCTAGCCACTGCCGCCCTTCATCCGTAATATGTTTATCTTTATTATACTTATCCAACTCTAAAAAGGCAATCTGAAGAAGGTTCTGACGTTTTCCGTCCTTATAGTAAGAATTCAAAGGCTTGCCCGTCCGACTATTGGCCATCCAATATGTATTAATCGGGGACTCCTCATCAGGCAACAAGGTCTTTTCCAAGATAGCTATGCCATAGACTGGCTCCATCTGCTCGTACATCTTATGCGTCTGTCCTTGTTGGCGTAATTGTTGCACATTTTCCACCAGCTGGTTAGCCAAATAATAATGAAAACGATTGAGAAAATAATGCTGCTTACGCACCTGAATCTCAATAATGACCTCAGTTCCATCATTCAACTTAGCTCGAACATCCACCGAGGTTGAAAAGAGCTCATCCTCGTCAAAGTCCTTTTTATGAAGCTGTGTCCCCTCCAAAATCTGAGCATCCACAACATCCAAATTCAAAATATCTCGAATGAAAGCAACCGTCACCTCAGGCAGACTGAAAATCTTCTTGGCCATGATATCCAAGGTCGGTGAGACATGCTTGTGTCTTTTTTCCATTTACCTCTCCTTAAGAAAAAATAGAGGGTTGGCCCCTCTACTTCTATTATTCGGGAAAGTTTTTAGATAGTACCTATAAAAGCCATTAAGAAACCAAATAATAGTTCACTTTCAAGTCTCTAAATTGATCATAACCCAAATACTCATCATTCTGCAGTCGACCTAAAACAATGCTAGGATGAATACCAATTTCATCAGCAAATTTCTTAATCGATTGTTTATCAAAGCAAGCCTCATCTATGAATCTTTGGTAGTCTTGAGGGGCAATTAGTAAATCTTTTGCAAACTGGTCTGCTTGTTCCTCAGAACGTCGATAAGAGTCACTATCTCCATCATCAGACCAAAAGTCATTCTGAAGAATATGACCAATCTCATGGAAAAGTGAAAACCAAAAAATATCTGATGCTTTATTACGATCTGTTAATAACAACAAGACACTACCGTTTCCAAATTTCTTTGTTGCACCATTTAAATTGGCATTTGCTAAAGCAGGAAGGCCCACTAGGACAACCCCACACTCTAGCAAGATATCGGTCAACTCTTGAGCAAAATCCTTTGGATCTTGTCTCGTCAGTTCCCTCAATGTTGGCAAGCTTCTCTCTAACTTTCTACGATTAAGCTTCGTGGTCGTTTTATTACGAGCTTTTTTAGATGCTAACTCTAACATAATATTAGAATTAACAATACTCTTTTCGGTAAAGTCACGTGTATTACGATAACTCACTAAATGGTTAAAAGTCACGAGATATTCTAAACTCGATACTTCCAGAATCTTCCGAAGCTCTGTAATCTTTTCACCAATACCATAGCGCTTCTCTGGAACATAGCCTTTTTGCTTAAAATACTTGAAGTCAATCATCTCGCATATTTCCTTCTCGCGGCCTTGATCAAGCTCTCTTTGTTCTACAATTTCAGCCAATTTCACATCATAAATGTTTTGAAGGTTAAGCCAAGTCTGCATAGAAACACCACTTAACTTGGCTAACTTATGAGCGGTCTCCTTACTAATAGACTCCTCAGCATTAACTAACTTGCTGACAGTCTTGGCAGAGACTCCCAAACGCTCCGCAAATTCTTTCTGAGTTACGTTATAGTCCTCAATTAAGTCTTCAACATACTGACCTGGGTGAAAAGCAACCAGGTCTTTGTACTCAACCACTTTTTTACTCATAATGATTGCTAACCTCCTCTATTTTCAAGATTTCGATTTCTACCGGACTAGAAAACACCTTCTCAAAATCTTCCTCACGAAATCCTACAATCAAACGATAGGAACTCCTTCGACCATCTATATCTAAAGCAAACTGTCCATTTCTCTTTCCCTTTAATTGGTGAAAATGATACTTAGGAAAAGCTGTCACACTAGCCAAAGAATCCGATACTTCCAAAAGGTTAATCAACTGGTGTAACTTTAATGCAACCTTATCCGAAAAATCCTTTTTCGCTCGCCTCAGCTCAGTGCACTGTTTCTCAACAGTTTTATTTGTATAGATAAGCTTCATAAATTCCTTTCTGGTCGATTTAAATTACCTTTTTAGTAATTTAATATTATCAAATTCATAGAAAAAAGACCAGTCAAAACTTCATTTGACTGATCCTTCTTTTATCATTTAACTAATAAGTTACCCCTTAAATGCTTCCACAAAAGCCTTGAGTTCTTCGTCTGCTTCTGGTGTCGTTCCATGAAGCTGGCCAAGCATGTCGAGAAGGGAGGCTGTCTGACTTTCAATCGTCGCATTAGTCTGATTAATCTTAGCCACAATCTCGGTCAAGGGCTCCACTTCTTCTTCCTCAAAGGTATCTACATAACGAGGAATATTAAGGTTGTAGTCATTTTCCACAATCTCTTCAAAACTAGCCAGATGGGCGAACTTGTCCATATCCTCACGGCTCTTATAGGCATCGAGAATCTTCTCAATATGGGCATCCGTCATGATGTTCTGATTTTTCCCCTTATCAAACTCCTTAGAGGCATCGATAAAGTAAACATCACGATTGGTGCGGTTCTTTTTGAGAATAATAACAGTCGTTGGAATACTGGTGTTAAAGAAGATATTAGCAGGCAGACCGATAACCGTATCAATAGCACCCTCTTCCAATAAAGCTTTACGGATAGTCCCTTCAGCATTACCACGGAAGAGTACCCCATGAGGTAGGACGATGGCCATAACACCATTGTCTTGTTTCAAGTGATAGTATCCATGCAGGAGGAAGGCAAAATCAGCCTTAGACTTAGGTGCTAGTTTCCCAAATGGTGAGAATCGAGGATCATCCATGAAACCTGAGCTGGCTGACCACTTGGCTGAATAAGGTGGGTTCATAAGAACACCGTCAAAGTTAGTTGGCTCTTGAGTTGGCCAATCCTCGTCCAATGTATCAGCGTTGTGTAAAAACTGATTTTCAATCGGCACACCATGCAAAATCATGTTCATGCGTGCCAGGTTATATGTTGAGGTATTCAACTCTTGACCAAAGTAAACCACTGTCTGTGGTTGACGTGAATAGCGTTTGGCGTTAAGCAAGAGTGAGCCTGACCCCATAGTCGCATCGTAAAGGGTAAAGCCTTGCTTGTCCTCACGTCCTAAAAAGGCAATCTGAGTCATGAGCTTGGCAACAGGTTGCGGTGTATAGAACTCACCAGCCTTCTTACCTGAATCCGTCGCAAACTGACCAATCAAGTACTCGTAAGCATCCCCCAACATATCACCAGCATGACCTGCCACATCTAAGACAGCCAACTCTTTCATCACAGCCGCAACCGTTTGATTTTGCTTTTGAGGAGTCGCCCCAAGTTTCTTAGAGTAGAGGTCAATGTCTTCAAAAAGATTTTCATAAAGCTCGTCACTCTGCTCAATATCACGGAAACCCTGAGCCAGGTCCTCTAGCTGGAAGCTTCCATCATTCACTCGCTCTACCAGTGCCGTAAAGGTCAAGTCAGGATGAATGGCATAGCTCATCTCATCAGTAATAACTGCCAAGAGGTCCTCGTGAGTCTCCTCATCCTCGTAGTATTTACGATAGACTGCTAGTGCCTCTTCCAAGCTTTCTGTCTCCTCCTCCATGGTCTCTGCCACGAAAAAGAGCATCTTGTCCGACAAATACTTGTAAAAGACCATGCCCAAGAGATAAGACTTGTAGTCGTTAGCATCCATCTTAGAGCGGAGCACATCTGCTGAGTTCCACAGGGCTTGATAAAGCGACTGAGAGGTTTGTGTTGTTTCTGACATAATGTTTCTTTCTTTGTATTTTTGAATGTTATCCTATTAGTTCTAATAGCCAATCACGACTGTTTCCACTTCCTTGATGACCTCATCTGAAATATCAGAAATGGGAAGTTGGTAAATCGTATTTTGACGTGGGTTGAAAATGCCTAGTTTTTCAATGGTTTGAAACTCTGGATGAATCGAACGCCTACCCATAAGATAGTAAATCAGCAACTGCAAGGTATGGTCCTTATTGGGCTTGTTGGTGCTGACTTTAAAGTCCCAAAGGGTATCTTTAGTCAGGAAATCCCCATCACCAGTCGTTATGGTAGCCGTATAAGCCCCTTCCATGGTAAAACCATCCGCAGTCACAGGACCAAAGGCCTTGAAAAAGCTCAAACTACGCTCAACCATGATACGAATATTAGCAATAGTAGCCTGATCTGGGACAATACTCTCCACTGGACGATAAGCCAGAGGACCAGCACGAAAGGCACTATCAAAACCTGCCAACTGACAAGCCCTAGTAATCGACAAATCGTCAAGCCCCTTAACATCATCTAGAAGAACAAAAGCCTTAGCCTCCATCCTCATGGCTCTAGCACCAAGCAAGGAAATCTCAAAAGCCTCCTCTACAGCTGTCCCATCCATGAAACGACTAAGATAGTCTACAGCAGTTCCAACCAAACTAGCCACAATAGACTCCTCAGGATTAAGAAGCTGACCATCTTCAAGTGTCGTCACCGTAAAAGCCTTAACAGGCAAATAACCACCACGAGGCTGCTTAATCTGTTTAACACGTTGAGTTACTGATACCATGTTGGTCTCCTTTTAAAATATTCTGCATTAAATCTTAAGTCTCAACCTTAAATCTTGTGTCTTCCATCTTATTAAATGTGAAACCTTCCATCTTCATCTTTTCAAGTCTCGGTTTAATTTTAGAAATGACAGACTCCTTATAATCAGTATGCTTATGAGGGGATTCAAACAAATATCTACCAATCCAAATAGTATACCTCTTGTCCTCAGAAATAATATCAAATCCTTCATAGCCTAGTTCATT
Organism: Streptococcus sp. HMSC10E12; assembly: GCF_001807855.1. Taxonomy (NCBI): domain Bacteria; kingdom Bacillati; phylum Bacillota; class Bacilli; order Lactobacillales; family Streptococcaceae; genus Streptococcus; species Streptococcus sp. HMSC10E12. The sequence continues at coordinate 45,977 of NZ_KV791104.1, read as the reverse complement.
CGTAATAATTGATTGAAAAATCCAAAATGATAGGAATTCTCTGTCATCAAATAATTCTATAGCGTCCCAAATAGTATTATCCCAATACTTAAACTTTTCAAACAAACCCTTACTACTTAAGTAGGTTAACAGAAAAAAGTCCTTTCTACGTAAGTTTGAAAAAGTCTCAGTATCTATTCTTAAATCAGAATAATATAGTCCTAGTTCGTGAAAACTAAGCAAGTCGTGTTTATTGAGAAAATATATGATTTCAGACTGATCCAACTTTTCATTTCTAAGGATAGGCTCCCACATCTTTATAATCCTAATAATAACATCTTCAGTCAGAGGTGAATTCCTTTCATATAAAGGTATAACCTCATTCAAACTTTCTTGAACAATAAAATTCATTGAAGGGCTATTTATAAATTTCATTGATTCTTTTATTACTACAGTTAAAAGTTGTTCTTTCATTATTTCAGAAAATGTTCGGAATTGACTCGATAAATATTGGTAAAAATCAGACGATTGATCTGACTCAATAATCTCTGATATTAATTCCTCTGAGTTACTAGTAAACAGTAGATCTAACTCAATTTTTGTTCGGTTACTTGTTTGCTCATATAATAAATATTCTAACTTATTCTTTTTGAAACTTAATGGATAATCTGAATTATCTGAACTCTGAATTTCAGATAATTGTTCTTTTAGCGTATGACCTATACTTATTATGTCCTGAAAATCTGACTCTTCTGATTTCTTCACCTTAATTGGTTCACCTTTAAGCAGATTCATATATAAATCTGGATAAAATAAATAAGCATAAATCACTAGTAATTGCTGTTCAACCTGAACATGGTCCAACTTTCCTCTTGTAAAGAATTCTTGATTGACATAATCATTAAAGTGTTCTCTATCTCGTAGATTCTTCTGATCAGAACTTATTCTTTTTTTAAAATCATTAGAAAGCCCTATATTAAATTTATCTTCTAGAACACTAAAATAGTTATTCCATATTTTAGAAGGATGCAAATCAAACGGCAGTTCAACTTGTCTATCAATTATTTTTGATAAATAATTATCATCATTTTTATGAACCTTTGTAATATCACCAACAAAAATAATAGGTAACTTTCCATTTATTAAACTGAAAAGTTTATAACTTTCTTCCTGTTGTTTTTCGGACATTCTATCAAAGTCATCAATAATCAGGACTTTAGAAAATTTTGGTAATTTACTTAATAAGAAACAATAAAATTCATCCGATTTTTTCTTAAAGACTTGCCATACAGCAACTATTAATGCTACTACACCACCTAGTTTCAAAATCAAAGGTTTTGAGCCACCAAAATAATTACTCAACCCAATATCAACAACATTTGTCATCAGTATGGATACAGACACTAGAAGTATAATACCTAGTCTTATAGTCCAGTATAAAAGAGGATGTAATTTTGAAAATGCAATCTCGATGGTTGAACGAGTATCAGATAATCTCCAAAAATCAATAGTAATAAGTTTATTTTGGGAACTTCTCTTCACTTCTTTTAAAAATTCCGACTTACCAGATCCCCAACTACCATTTAAAAAATATGTTTTATTATCATAAAGTAATTCAGCAAAATTTTTCGCCGCAACTGAAGTATCAATGTGCTCTAACTTAACGAATTCATGCTCCATATTTCACTTTCTCCTTAGATGAACATATCTTGCAAGAGTTTCTTTTTGAATGTTTCGAGCTGTGAAATTTTTTCTTGGTGAGCAGAGATGAGGTTATCGAGGTTGGTGAAGTATGTGCCGATGGCTTGTTGTTCAAGAAGAGAAGGGATAAGTACTTTTTTCGATAGTAATTCCACTTTAGTGATACCCTTTATTGATGTCCCTTGAAGTTGAGTAACCTCCTTTTGAAGTAATCTATAAAGTAAATATGCTGTGAATTCTATATTTGATTTAAGATTTGAGAGTGATAAAAAATCCTGACTCGTTGCGTATTCATGGCGCATCACTACTAACTTCCCAACTCCAACTCTCGTAACAACCGCAATTGAATCCTTTGGTATTATTTTAGCTGATGAATTTTTTAAACCCTTCTCAGAAATACTTTTTTGAACTTTAATTTCAAATAGACAATTTGTCTCTAAGTCAGATGATTGAATCCAAGGAATATCCCCATTCCAATATTCCTGAACATTTGTTTTTGGAGTTCCACCACTTTGAAAGTCATCAGCTAAATCATTAATTTCAAGAAGCTCCCACTCACTCTTAAATCCATCCAAACGAATTTCAGGAACAGTCTGTCCAGCTTTAGGAAACATCTTTGAGAGCATGGTCGCCTTGAGAGATTGGTAGTTGGCGAGATTGTCCTTGTAGCTAGATAGAAGGTCGTCGAGAGTGCGGAAAAGGGAGCCGATGGCGGATTGTTCGTCAATCTCTGGAAGACTTATTTTCTTCGATAACAAATCTTCTTTGGTAATTCCTTTAATTGAAGTTCCTTGTAGTTGTGTACTTTCTTTCTGGAGCATTCTATAGATACTATAGACTATGAATTGAGTATCTCCATTAAAATCTGAGAGAGACAAAAAATCTTGGCTTGTTGCATAATCTTGTTCCATGATAGCTAATTTACCAACACCAACTCTGGTAACAATAGCAATAGAATTTTTAGAAATTAATTTCGCTGATGAATTTTGTAATCCCTCCTCTGAAATAAATTTTTGTGGTTTAACACCAAATAGTATATCTTTTTGAATATCAGATGATTGAAGCCATGGAATTTTACCATTCCAATAATTAATTACTTTTGTACTAGGAGTTCCACCACTTTGAAACACGTTAGCTAGATTAGAAAATGAAAAAATTTTCCAATTGTTTTTGAAATTAGAAAACATAACTTTAGGTTTCTTATTCATATCATTCTCACTTTTTTTCACGAATAATTGAAACAGTTAAAAAGTGATTTAATAACTAAATCACTTTTTAATTTCATCGTTCAATATCTCATATGCTCGCTTTATATTAGGTTCACTATCTGGAAATAGTTCGATTCCTCCTTGTGTAAATAATTCATCCATATCAAAGAATTCAGTTTTTTCATAACCATTGAAATTATCTTCAAATTCTTCATTTGGAATAATTTTCCCTACAAAAAGTAATCCATTTATAACTTTTCCTTGTGTTTTTTCGTATTCATAAAGTGCTACTGGTATAGGTTTATTTGTCTTGTCATTAAGTATAATTTCTATTTCTGCGTTTTGAAAATTATAATAGTCTTTTAAGGCATCTTCAACTCTTTGATTCATTTTTAGATTCGTACACCCAAAATCCCATTTATTGGGAGACGATTTATGTAAACCACGCTTCATTAAAAGAACTTTACTATCATTAAAGAAAATTGCGGCTAAGTGTATATCAACTGGAGATTCTATCTTCTGTTGTGTTTCAATTTTAATTTCTGTACTTTCTATTATTTGATAATAATCTTTAATCTCATCTATTTTTCCAATACTAGAAAACACATACTTTAAATATTCAAATACATCTTCATCCAAATTTTCCTCTTTATATTCTTTTTCATCATACTCAAAAACTTTTCCATCCCAAGATGGTCTATAAAGTATAATCGGATACTCTCTTTTATGCCAAATTCCTTTTAACTTAGTTTGTGTTAACAACCTGTAATTATCCTCATTAAGCACAGCAGAATGTTTATCCAAAATTCTACCAATTTCAATGTGTAATTGAACAAATTCAGCACTTACAATGAGTTGATTTTTCATTGAATATTTACTTATTCTAAAACCTAAATCAATTTCGGGTCCTAAAAAATCAATAAATATTTGAGGTAAATCTGAATACGATAGTTTAGGCATTTTTTTTATCACAATATTATCGTTGACAAAAGAACTATTATTTAAATCTTGCAGATTAGGTTCATTAACTTTTGAAATCCATATTGTACCTTTTAATGCTAAAAACATTTTTGTATTCGGATATTCTTTATGTAGTTCGTTCTGGATTGCACTCATTGAATTAAATACATTGTTTGGAATTAAATGAAAATCTTTCAAATCCTTATTTTCTAACTTTTTATAAAAAAGAACTTCATCACCTACATACTTCCAAAACTCAAATCCTTGCTTCTCTAGATCCCTTACACTACTGTCATAAAACTGATTGAAAAGCTTTGCCCATTGTGGATTAATAGATTTCAAATAAGTTGACTCTACGATATCAAATGAACAAAAAAGGTATACGAAAGACTCTGTTTCTCCAGTATCAATTGAATCATTAATTAAATCTTGTGTTTTTATTTCCATGGAAAACGCCCTAAAAATCTGCCTCGAGTTAATACTGCCGACTCCGATACCCCAAAGAAATTACTAACTTCCGTAATATTACAAATATTGTCAGAATTTGTATATTCATCCACCTTTGTATTAAAGATATCTTTCGGCATCAACAAATCTGCTGCAAACTCATTTGCAGCATACTCAAGTTCGTTAGCCCCTCTACGATATAAAGTTTCATACTGGTCAACATGTCCTAAAAAAAGATGTCCCAATTCATGAGCTAGAGTAAATCTATCACGCGGACTCTGTCCATCATTTTTTAATTGAACTACATAATTTCCAATTTCATCTTTAGAGATTCGACCGTCGACATCTAAATCTTTACAATTATATTGAATTGTTAAATCAGATAAAATATTATCAAATTTATTAAAATCAATTGGTACTTCTAATTCTAGGCTATGTTGTAAATTACTTACAATTGCCTCTATTTTATCACGTTCCATAATTTCCCCTCTATAAAATACTAATTATAGTAACAATTATTGATAAAATAAATATGACAATAGATTTAGTCATCATATCAGATTTTCGTTTCGCAACAATTGCTAAATCTCTTATTTGATTTTCATAACATTTCGAAATATCAATCTTATTAGTCGGATTAAAGTTTTTATCTGCCCAGTTCATAAAGTAAAATGGGTTAGTATTAGATTTATTAATTCTTGGAATTAAAGTATATATAAGGAAGGCTAACGAAATTACAGTTCCAAAAATACCTAAATAATATAAACAATTCTTTCTACTACTAACAAACTCTTTTAAAACAAAATAAAATAACCCTGTTTCAAAAGTCAATAATACAGTGATTTTTGTCTCGATAAATTTCAACCAATCACAAACATCTTTATACAAAAATTCAAATTGTTCTTTTTTCAAATCTATTAACCCCTATTATATCATTTTTTATTTAAAATTGTTAAATTTGAAAATATTTAATTCAGACTACCTCCCCACTCTCAGTGGTTCAATCACCTCTTCGATGAGTTTGGTGTAGGCTTCTTTGATGTGTTTTTTGTAGCTGAGCGGGTTGAGGGCATCAGCTGTTTCTGCTTTGTAGTCTTTGTAACACTGGCTCTTGGTGAGCTGGCTTTCTCCAGATTGCTTCTTAGCACCCTTACGATAGTGTTGGACATAGTAACGAAGTTCATCGAGTCCGACATACCATTCTCTGGCAAATCGTTTAAGATGGTCGTCGATGATGGCTTCAATCATGCTGTCCAAGACACCAGTGATAGATTGTCCTTGGTAATCTTTAGGATTGGCTTGGACTTCTTTCCACAGATTACGGATGATTTCGGCTAGTTTAGGATTTGTCCTTTCCAGGCTCTGGATATAGTTATCAACAGTTTCGATATCCTTGTCACTAAGGGTCTGTGGACTATCCTCTTCCTGCTGAATCATACTTTGAATCAAGGTCAGGATGTAAGCATAGTTAATCTCGTCGACTTGGACGGATTCCAGTTCGTAGTGGATGTCAAAGAGATTATCATCACTATCGTCTTCAGCTCGGCTTTTAAGCTCTGCTAGGATATTTTGATAGATTCCGAGATAGGTTTCGAGCTTTTCATCTGATAGTCCTGTCTCCGCGTAGATAGCCGCTTCATCGTATTCGCTATAGACACGGATAGATGCCAGATACTTGTCAAAGGTTTGGTAAGCCTTGGCAATACGACGGAGTTGTGGGCTAGTGGCCTGCTCAATCATGATGACATAGTTTTCCACATCTTCCACTTTCACTTGAAAATCTATCCAGGCTTGGATAAAGTTAGCTTTTTCTTCTGCCCAGTCTGGGGCTGTGACGTCATTTTCACCACCGTTTGAGTAGAGTCTAAGGGCGTTATCCACAGCCTCTTTAAAGGCCTCTGGTCTTTGGAAGGTGATGATATGACCATAACGCTTTTTACTGTCAAAGATGCGGTTGGTGCGGCTAAAGGCTTGAATCAAATCCTGTGGACGCATGGGCTTACGGTCGATGAAGAGAGTGGATAGACATGGGGCATCAAAACCGGTCAAAAGACGGTCTACAACGATGACCAAATCCAACTGCTCTTTACGAGGAATGTATTTGTCTAACTTTCTAGCCAAACGATTATTGATATCCGTGTTAAAGCCACGCAAATCAGCCATATTAAAATGGGTGCCATACTCTTGATTGTAGTCGTCCATGACCTGCTTCATGTGCTCTTGGTAGCCGATAGATTCTTCTTCATTTTCCGACACGGAGTAAGTGACCGTCACCTTTGGAAAATCAGGTAACACGCGCTTAACCCGCTCTGACACCTTGACACGTTCCTGTCCGGCCTTGATACTCTTGAGCAAATTGTAATAGGCCTGAGCCTGTGGAATAGACTTAACGGTTAAGATAGCCTCGTAGGTCTTACCCACACCATTTGGAAAGCCCAACTGTTGATAACTTTTGTTTAAGATAGCATCCAAAACTTCTAGCATGTGCTCTTTATCTTCATAGACAGAGTCAGGAAGGTCTTCTTCAGGAATTGGCGAAATAATGGTATTTCGATAGTCCACCTTGAATCCCAGAACTGCCCCGTCATGGATGGCTTCTTTGACCGTATACTCATGGAGGCGTTCGCCATATTGTTGGTGGGTGGTTTGTGCCAAATCACCTAATTGCTTGCGTTTATTTTCCTTGAAAATCGGTGTGCCTGTAAAGCCATACCAGAGCGAATTGTGGAAAAAGCCCTTGATGTCTTTTTGAGTCTGAGGCGTGACCGCACGGTGACATTCATCCACAACGAAAGCCACACGAAGGTCCTTGATTTTTTCCGAATCCTTTTGATATTTACCTTCTTGGAACTTGCGCATCATGGTTGTGATTTTCTGGATAGTCGTCACAATCACACGCTTATCATTTCCTGCCAAACGCTTAACCAAATCATGGGTATTGTCCGTTTCGTCAATATCGATGACATCATTAGCGGCGTAGGAAAGGAAGGATGACGTCGTCTGCTGGTCAAGATCCCTGCGGTCCACGACGAAAATCGTCTTCTGAATAGCTGGAATCTGCAAGAGGTTGCGAGCCACCTTGTAGGACGTTAGGGTCTTACCAGAACCTGTGGTATGCCAGATATATCCTGATTCCTGACGGCGAGAGGCATCCTGGACAGACTCGATGGCATGGATTTGATAGGGACGTAAGAGGATGAGGGCTTTCTTACTATCATCAATAACGGAGTACTGCATCACCATCTGATGGGCACGTGGAATAGACAGGACCTCATGGGCAAAGTCCATGAGACTGGTCATGGGTTTATTATCTTTATCCACCCAAGATGTCAAGAATTGTTTATTGAGCTTATCTTCTCGTGCAGCTGCGATATAACGTGTGTCAACCTTATTAGTCACAACAAACATCTGAAGGGCAGAATAGATACCACGTAACTTACCTTCACGGTCATATTTTTTGATTTGATGAAAGGCATCCAAAAAAGCCACACGAGGACTCTTGAGCTCGATATGGATAAGAGGAAGGCCATTAATCATCAGCGTCGTATCTAAACGGCGGTCCTGATCTTGTGGATAAGCCTTGTCACGTTCCACCTGATTGACCACTTCGTAACTGGATTTTCCAGCAGCGATATTGTCACGCCAGATAACAGAAAGTCTGATAGTCCCAAGGCTAGCATCTTCACGCTGTACCTCGACTTTAGCAATACCATTTTCACCCGCCAACCACTTAGCAGCTTCATAATAGTTAATGAAGTTAAGCTGGTTCTTGATTTGGCGCTTCTCCTGCTCAGTCAAGGGATGGTCAGCGAGTAGGGCAACGTTATTTTGCGCTAACTTCTCAAAAAAGTTGTCCCATAATTGACCTTCGTTTTTTAAATCTGGGCGATAGGTCCACTGGCTCTCACCAGAAGTTAATTGCTCAATTAATTGACGTTCTATCTCAAGTTCTGGAGTAACAGGTGGCATGACTTATCCTTTCAATATTGTCGTAATCCCTTACATTATAGCATTTTCACGGGTTCTTTCATAGTTTTGGGAAAATTCAAACAAAAAAACACGGGAAGTCCGTGTTAATCTTTTTAGAATAGCAAATGATAATTGTTATGAAAGTACGTTATCTTTCCTAAACTTACTTCACATGTGAATCAAGCGGAACCACTGCCAATGTCTTTCCTAGACTTGCCAGTATTTTAAGAACCGTATCTAACTGAGGTGCAGTTTTTCCTGTCTCCATACGTGCGATAACAGGTTGTTTGACACCACTTAGCTCTTCAAGTTTCTTTTGGGAGATACCTTGTTTTTTACGAGCATCAATAATCTCAAGCATCAGTGCAACACGGAGTTCACTCGCCGCAATTTCCTCTTTAGTGAAAATAGTTTTCTGTAAATCATCCCAACTACTTCCAATTGCTGGATTCTTTTCTAGGGTCATCTTACAATCCTCGCTTTCTAATATCATCTAAAACTTTTTGAGCCTTCATCAGCTCACGTCTTGGAGTCTTTTGTGTCTTTTTCACAAAATGATGAAGCAAAATAAAACCATCATCTAGCCATGCTGCAAATAAAATTCTATCTCTTAAGGGTCTTAGTTCCCAAATATCTCCTTCTAAATGTTTAATGAATGGTTCACCAATCATGGTTCCTCTATTTTTTAACATAGTCAGGTAGTCTTGAATTTTATGTAATTTAATTCTAGAATCTTTACTTGAATTCATAGATAATGTTTCAATATACTCTCTAACAGGTTCATGTCCATTTCTATCTTTATAAAAATGAATAGGATACATACAAATCTCTCTTCCTTTATTATAACTTATAAGTACTTAAATGTAAATACTTATAAGTTATTATTTTAAAATATCACTATTTAAATTTATATTCGTAAAAGGTTAGGAAAAATGATAAAAAGCCACCTATAGTGGCTCAGAATGTATATTATTTATGATCTAGACATGGCAAAAATACGAGTAAGCGACCAAATTTTGTAGCCCTTTCCATCTGGAAAAGGTTTATCGGAGACTTTTTATTCCTCCCTATAAATGGTAAACCCTGTAGCTTGTTGGTTAGCCATGATGGTTATGTCTGAAATTTGGACGCGTCGAGGTTGCTTGGTGACGTAGAGAACTACATCCGCAATATCTTGGGCTTGCAAGGCTTCCAAACCTTGATAGACTTTCGCCGCCTTGTCCTTGTCACCATGAAAGCGAACTTGTGAAAAGTCGGTCTCAACGATACCAGGTTGAATGGTCGTCACTTTGATATCTGTGGCAATGGTATCGATACGCAAGCCATCGCTGAAAGTTTTCACTGCGGCCTTGGTGGCTGAGTAAACGGCAGCACCTGCGTAGGCATAGATGCCCGCCGTAGATCCCATATTGATGATATGGCCTTCATTGGCAGCAACCATGCTTGGCAAAATCTGACGTGTCACCATCATCAAGCCCTTGACATTGGTATCGAGCATGGTCAGCATGTCCCACTCCTCATAGTCTTGGTAGGCTGTTAGACCTAGTGCCAGACCTGCATTGTTAACCAAGACGTGGACTTGACCCACGCTTTTGAGAATGGCTTGGCAAACATCCTTGACCATGGCCATATCTGTGACATCCAGGGCAAAGGTCCAAACTTTTTGATTTGGATAGGTTGCTTGGAGCTCTTCTTTTAGAGCTTGAAGACGCTCTACACGACGACCTGTTAGGATGAGATTTTCTCCCTCTTTGGCAAAGGCACGCGCCGTTGCTTCCCCAATTCCTGATGTTGCTCCTGTAATCAATACGTTTTTAGACATAAAATTCTCCACTTCTATGATTCCGCTGCCCCTAATCGTTGTTGGTTAATTCACTCAACTTCTTGATAAAATCAGGAAGTTCTAGTTTGGGCAAGCTTGTTTTTCTGTTCCCTGACTTCCAAAATATCCAGAGCAACTGGTTGAAACCGTCCTGCAGAACTTTCTTTTGTTGGTCCGAGAGATTGCCAAATTCTTGTAACATCTGGCCTAGCTTAGGAAGGGTTTTGATACCAATATCATCCAGACTTTCAATTCCAGAATCAAGTATGGTATCAAAGAACAAGTCACAAACCTGCTTGAGTTCTTGATTTGGCAAGGTCTCAATCCATTCTTGGAAGGTTTCTTTTAAGCGTTGACTCAAGTCTGTCGGCTGGTCCACATAAACAAAATCATTTGTTTCCAGGTCAACCTGCCAAAGCAAGACATTGTGTTGAGCGATGCCTATGCCATCTGCTGCTACGAGCTTTGCGACCTTGTCCCAGTAGAGCATGACTCCCACAACAGATTCTTGAGGTCTGATAACCGTCATCTTGGGTTTTAACTCTTGGTAAGAAGGCTTCTCCAAGAGAGACTTCATCAAGCCCGGAGAATCCAGAAGCAAAAGCTCTGCTATTTGCTCACGCAGGACAGTCGAACTCTGAACAGCCGAATAGAGGGCAAGATTGCCACCCTTGGAATGTCCAGAAACAGCGATATGGCCACTGAGGTTTGGCAAGTGCTTCTCCAGAAAGGCCATGGCTGAGCGATGGGCTGGAATTTCCCGACTGTAGGTCAGCTGAAAATCCTCCTTCCAACCAATGACGCTATCATCTGTCCCACGAAAGACAATCTGCTGGTAGTCCAATTCAGGCAGACTGAAAATCATAGCCGCAAACTGTTTTTCCACTTCCTTGTCCAAGACACTACAGTAGTCACTTAGATTAAGTCCAGTGAAACGTCTCGACCTGACCATGGTTTCAGCCAAATCTACCCGTTCCTTAGTCACCATGAAGGTATAGTCTGGATTTAAGTCCTTCCCTTCAGCATAGTCATGTAAATTGATGGTTTCCTTCAAATCACTTGCTGAGAACCATTTTTCATAAGTCAGGTAGCCAATCTCATTGATGCAAACCTTATCCAAGATATTTAGAGGCTCTTGGTCGAAAGGCAAATCCTTAACCTTATCAAGATAATCGATTAAATTGGACATCATTACTCCTTAAAGTCTTTCTTACCTTGATTTTACTAGAATTTTCAATAAATTGTTAGTGAAAAATGTGATATGATAAGAGAGATTATTTATTAGGAAAAGGAAGCTTATGACTATTTCACGATTTTACCGTATCTTACTAGCTCTCTGTGGTTTGGTAGGAGTCTCTATCCAAATCCATGATGATGGTTGGGGTATGTTGCTCTATTACACTGTTTTGTCCAATATCCTCGTCTTCTCTAGTTTGATTTTCTTTATCATCTATGACTTCAAAAAAGGGGATGCGACGACTAACACCAAACTCTTGCGTTACAAGGGTGGTGTAACTATGGCCATCCTCATCACTGGAGTCATCTATCATATCCTCTTGGCACCTATTACAGAACCTGAGAAATTCTGGACCCTCCGTAACTTCTTGGTCCACTATATTGTGCCTTGGGGATTGGTGCTTGATACCCTCATTTTCGATGCTAAGAAAGCCTACCGTCTACGTGAGCCAATTTACTGGTCCGTGGTCCCTCTGTCTTACTTTGCCTTTGCCCTTTTAAATGGCTTGGTTCTAAAACTCCCTATTCCAGGTGCCAAAGATAGCCCCTTCGCCTACTTCTTTATCAATGTTAATAAATTTGGTTGGAACAAGGTCTTGGTAAACGTCCTGGTCATCAGTGCTGGGTATATCGCTGTTGGCTATCTCTTATATCTCTTGAAAAAATTTATCGGTCGTAAACCGGCATAAAACACAAACTGAGCTACCAAATGGAACTCAGTTTTTTCTATTGCAACAAGCCTAATTTATCAAATGCCTTATAGAGGCCATCAGCTTCAACATCGTCTGTAACTAGGTCTGCCATAGCCAATATTTCTGGTCCTCCATTTCCCATGGCAACACCAATCTCACAGTAATCCAACATAGGGATATCAATCTTGGCATCACCAAAAGCAATGGTATCCGAACGCTTAGCCCCCAAATGCTCCAAAAGGACATCAATGGCATGAGCCTTGTTAATATCCTTAACACCCAAATCACCAAACAAGTCTGTCTCACCTCGACCTCCCCAAGTATGAGCTTCGAGCTGTGGAAAAGCTTCTTTGGAATCCAAGTGATCCTGATAAGACTCCAAAACGAAACTGACCTTATTTAGGTCGTCACGGTAGAGTTCCCCACCATACTGGAGGCCATGAATGAAATCTTCTGGTTCCTTACCCTCAACAGACTCTGCAGATTGCCCCTTTTGAATAGCGTAAGTCTTTAGCGTCTCACGCGCCCTCTCCCGAAAATCAGGACTGGCAAAGAGGCCATTATTACTCTCCAGATAAAAGGCAAGATGTCGCTCTGTCAGCCAATCCACAATCTTTGCTGTATCTTCCTTGGAAATCAGCTGATGCATGAGGACTTGGCCATGATGCTCCACATAAGAGCCATTGCCACCAATCATACCATCCAAGCCAATTTCCCATAATTCAGGTTGCATTTCTGCCTTGCTACGTCCGGTACAAACATAGACCAGATGTCCATTTTCACGTGCCTGACGAATAGCCTTGATTGCTGACTCTGGAATGCGGTTATGATAATCCACCAACGTCCCATCAACATCTAGAAAAATAAGTTTTGACATGTTCTCACCTCGAGTCTTCTTTTACCTTATTATACCCTGATACTGCTCCAAGTGATACTACTTTCCTCAGACAAACTGATACTATCCTACGATAATATTGTCTCCAATCCAAAGCATTGCCATTTCTCCTGAAAGAAGCTATGATGAAGGTATGAATGATTTAAAAACACTACTGAATCACCTGCCCTATAAATTAGCAGCCTATGATGCCCAAGGAAAGTTTCTCTACGACAACGGTGGCGCTGACGGTAGTTTCTTCCCCCGTGAGCCTGAAAATCTGCCCGATTGGGTCATGTCTGAAGTTCTAGCATCTCCTACCAAAGAAAGAAGTTATCAGATTCCAACAGACAGTTTTGATCAAGTCCTCATCCAGACCTACCAAGCTGCTATCGACAACGAAGGAAAGGTCCTAGGATTTTGGGAGACTATTTATGATTTGAAGCAACCTCTCAAGACCTATCTGGATAACTCTGCTCAAGCTCTTGTCGCCTGGTCTGATGCCACTAGTGGCGCTAGTTTCAAGGAAGAAACTGACTTTTAAGCTAAATTTCTTGCTTTAATAAATGAAAAATTCACTTAATTCAAGACTAGCTCAAAACACCCCTATTCATAAAACGTGCCTAAGTCAGCACTACAAAGGCTTTTTGGAAATCAGTCACTTTAATATCTTTCACAGAATTTATAAACACTCTATTTTGCATTTTTGCGCTATTTAAGGTAGAATGGGAGTAATGAGAAAAAGAATAAAACCGATCGTTGTTTACGTGGTTCTAGCTCTTTTAGGATTAGCATTAGTTATTGCAAATATTCACAATACGTCCAAACAGCAGGCGCATCTTCAAAACGTGAAATCTGCTATTCCTTCTGCTACTACACCAAAAACAACAACCAGTAGTACATCTAGCAGTTCCGACGAGGAGCTGATACTCAATCCCATTATCGACCTTTCGGGGTGGCAACTACCTCAGGATATCGATTACGATGTCTTGTCAAATCATATTTCTGGTGCTATCGTCCGCGTCTTTGGTGGATCACAGATTAGTAAGGATAGTAATGCCGCAAGTTCAAATGGGATCGACAAATCTTTTAAAACACATATCAAAGAACTCAAAAAACGTGACGTTCCAGTTGCCGTTTACTCTTACGCTCAAGGTACTTCTGTAAAGGAGATGAAGGAAGAAGCTCGTATTTTCTACAAAAATGCTTCTCCATATAAACCTACCTATTACTGGATTGACGTTGAAGAGGAAACCATGTCTAACATGGAAGAAGGTGTCCAAGCCTTTCTTGCTGAGCTCAAACGTCTTGGAGCTGAAAAAGTTGGTCTCTATATTGGTGCTTATTTCATGCTTGAGCAAGAAGTTTCAACTAAAAACTTCGACGCTGTTTGGATTCCAGCCTATGGTACCGATTCTGGTTATTATGAGGCTTTACCAAATACTGAAATCGACTATGACCTTCACCAGTATACGTCACAAGGAAGCCTACCTGGTTTCGACAATATACTAGATCTTAACCAAATCAATCCTGAGAAAAACAAACGTAAAACCTTTGAAAAACTCTTTGGTAAGATCAAGCAAAAACCAACTAAAAATAAGAAGACTACTTCGACAAGTTCATCTAGTAGTCAATAGAAACCGGTGCTTAGAACACTGGTTTTTTTCTTATCAAAATTGGCTTAGGCGTGTTAAGACGATTGTGTTATAATGGATGTAGAAATGCATAAGGTTAAAGGAGATATGACAATGGCAAAGAAAAGCAAAGTCAAGAAGACCTTGATTGACCAAATTCTTGATAAAGCTAAAATTGACCATGACAGTTTAAACTTCAATGGATTAGAAGGTGAACTTCCAGAAGGTGTGGCACGTGAGAGTATTTATAAAACCCTTGCTCTCAAAGGGGATAAGACAGGACCAGTCATCGGTATCGTTCCCATCACTGAGCATCTATCTGAAAAGAAATTAGCTAAAATTTCAGGGAACAAGAAGGTTCAAATGATTCCACAAAAGGATCTCCAAAAAACGACTGGCTATGTTCACGGAGCCAACAACCCAGTGGGAATTCGCCAAAAACACAATTTCCCTATTTACATCGATCAGTCTGCCCAAGAAGCTGGTTTCCTTATTGTCTCAGCGGGAGAAATTGGGCGCTCTATCCGTATCAATAGTCAAGAACTTGCTGATTTTGTTAATGCTGAATTTGCTGATATTAAGGAGTAATCATGAAACTGTATTTTGTACGTCACGGTAAAACTGAGTGGAACTTGGAAGGCCGACTTCAAGGCGCCAAGGGAGACTCGCCTTTGCTTAAAGAATCAATTGAACAAGTACGTGAGCTAGGTCACTACCTCAGTGACACTCATTTTGACTTGATCTTCTCAAGTGACCTACCACGTGCTAAAAAAACTACAGAGCTCATCATGGAGTCTCAAAAACCTAAAGCTAAAGTTACCTATACTAAAGCTTTGCGTGAATGGCAGCTTGGTAAACTGGAAGGACAAAAAATTTCACTCGTTCAAGCCATCTATCCAAAAGAAATGGATGCCTTCCGTCATAACCTTGCCAACTTCCGTGCTAATGACTTCCAAGCTGAGTCTGTCTACCAGACAACCAAACGTGTGGCCGAATTTGTCAAAACACTTAAAGATAGTGATGCTAAAAATGTCCTCATCGTCGGTCACGGAGCTAACCTAACGGCTTCTATCCGTACCCTCCTTGGTTTTGAACCCGGTCTTCTTCGTAAGGCAGGCGGTCTGGACAATGCTTCTGTCACTATTCTCGAAACCAATGATTTCGAGCACTTCGCTCTCAAATGTTGGAATGATACATCTTATATGGATGAACAAAACAAGATTAGCTAAATCATCGACTGACTTCATAAGACAAGCGATTCTGAACAAGGGTCGCTTTTTAGCACTCAAAAAGCTCTTAAAGTTATTACTTTAAGAGCTTCACTTCCATTATTTCCAACTCGGTTCCTCTGGCAAACGGTCTAATTCAACACCAAATCCTCGAGCCAAATCATCTAATTCCTTTTCGAAAACGTCTAGTTCCTGTAAGACAAGATCATACTGTCCCTCAGAAAGTAAACGCTTAAAACGAAGACCACGACTCAAAACAAATTCCATATCTATTTTGACAGTTCTATGAACATGTTCCCAATAGTTGTTAGCAAACTCTCGTTGCTTTTCTTCAGTATTAAGGTGGTCCACTAATGCATAATAGGAATCCCAAGCAACGCCCTTCATCTGCTCGGCGTCTCTAACACCTTCAAAGAGATCGTCACGTTTAGCTTCGAGTGCTTCTACCTCTTTTCTCAATGCATCACGTTCAGCACTTAGTGCTTCAATATCATGTTTTAAGTTGTTGATTTCTACCATTTTCAAACTCCTTATCTCACGTTCTAGACAATAAAACGGCCACACGAGGCCGCTCTACTTATCTTCCATATTTCATACGAAGGATTTTTTCCTGGTTCGCATTCAAACGAAGAAGGATAACCACTTTATCAATACTCATATTGCTCTCAAGAAGACGTTCAGCCGCCATCATAAGACCATTATTGATACCTAGTTGAAGGACTGGATTTTCATTATCATTGATATCAAAGATATATTTGTTATTTGGAAGGTCGAAAAGGACTTTCACCGCTCCAAAGAGTTGCTCAAAACTGTCGATTTCCAAGTCGAAGACTGGCTTGGTACCTGGTTTGAGGCTACGTCCACGGTGGTTAAACCACATAGAATGCCAGCCACCATTGAAGGCACCCATGACATCATTGTCATAAGAATCTCCAACGTAGAGCGTCGTCGATGGATTCATGTCAAATTGCTCAGCTGCGAGGTTGAAGATTTCCTTCTCAGGCTTTTGGAAACCTGTCGCCTGACTGACGATGACACGCTTAGGATCAACGTAATCATAAAGTCCCAACTTCTTAACCTTTTTAAGTTGGTGCTCTGTTGGTCCATTGGTAATAATCCCCATAGGCACATTTTTTTCCTTGAGGAAATCAAGGGTCATGCGCATTTCATCAAGCATGGTGATGTTTTCCAACTCATGCTCGTAAACCTCTTGGAAATGGTTACCCGTTTCTTCATCAATTTCACGGTAGCCAAACTCCAAAAGGGTCTCTTTACAGCGCCAAAAACGGAAATACTCGGTTGTCCACTCACCTGCCATTACACGTGGAAAACCAACATCAGAATAGTGGCGGAAACGAATGTAGGCTTGATTCATGTGACTCATATCAAAGTCAGGGAAACATTTTTCCATGGCAATACGATAAGGTGCTTGTTGGTCGTAAATAGTATCGTCAACGTCAAAAACAATAGAAGTAATCATCTGTCCGTTCTTTCTTATATCATTCTCTTGACCAAAGTCTTAGACACGTCTGATTAACTAGCGACTAATATGATATTAGTCAGCTTCTAGGTCTAAGCCCGGTAAAAGTAAGCTTTAAGTCAACTGTCTTAGGGCAATCTTACTCGTCTGTTTTTTATCAGAATGCAATTGCCCAAACAGTCTTATTATACCGTTTTTGCCCTCTTATTTCAATTTTCGACCCCACTTAAGAAAAGATTATTCGTGTTTTGAAGATAGAAAAAGGTTTGGAACAATTTGTCCCAAACCTAATGCATCTTGTCATATTCAGACACTTATTTAATTTCTTTGAAGGTCATTTTTTGTTTGACTTCACCCTGACCACCTTTGGCAATCTGGTAGTAGAAATCTTTTGATGTGAAGTGGTCACCATAAGCAAAGACCTTGTTGTACTGCCATTGTGACAATTGATCGTCCTCTTTTTTACCAAGAGTCAATGTTGTTTTTGTCACACTGTATTCCCACTTAGCTGTTTGGTCATTATAGGCCTTGTCAAAATCAGTCTGACTCTTAGCAGCATTAACCACTGTCGTACGATCCTGACTCACAAGCGCCTTGTTCCCACCTTCTTGGAAGGCTACATACATGACACGATTATTGACCTCACCGTTTAGAGTACTTGAATATTGGTAAACCTTACCAGGTACAACACTATCCAAATGGTGTGTTCCCCAGTAATAGAAAGCACCAAATCCAGCTCCTGTAACCAAGAGACAAGCAAGAACAACACTAATAATGATATTTCTCTTTGACATGTCTTGCCCCTCTCTATTCGTCACCAGTTAGGTCAGAGAAAGTTGCCTCTGAGTCTGTTTCAGTGTGGCTTGAAGAACTTGATGAAGAGCGTTCAACGCTTGGTGAGCTTGAACTCATGCGTGTTTCTGTTTGAGAATCATCACTTGATGACGCCTTAGATTCTGATGATTTTTCAGTGCTTGATGATGAACTTTCTTTTTCTTTGTAAACATCAACGTTGAAAGCCCACTTATCACCCTTATAACTTACCTGAATTTGAGCATATTTTGCCTTGATAAGATCTGAGATCTTACTATCCCTGTTAAGAGCGTCATAAATCTTTTCAGCAAGAGCCTTGGCATTTGCTTCAGTTTTGGCACCATCTTTAGGTCCATCAACAATATCTTTAGCCTTTGGCGTTTCACCTTGAAGGTAGAGAGCTGTGCTTTCAGTGTCCTTCTTAGCTGTAGCATTTACACCAGTCTTATCATCTGCATGTAAGAAGAAAGTCCATGCAGGACTACCTGAGTGGTTTTGTTGATATACTTGTTTGAATTCACTTTGAACCTTGTCTTGGAAAGCATCATCAGTCAATTCTTTTTCCTTAGAACTTTCTGTACTTGCTTTGCTTTCACTACTGCTTGCTGTTGAGCTTGATGCAGAAGATGATGATGATCCACTTGTTGAACTTGATGAAGCATCTTTAGATTCAGATGATGATGAAGATGAGTCCTTGCCATCTTTAGAATCTTTAGTATCTTTGTCTTTATCGTTATTATTGTTAGTTGTATTATTTGAGAATGAAACGCTATTGTCAGAATTATCTGGAGCGTAAATCACTGTATTCTTAGAATGGTCATCAGAGACAAAAGTGCTGTTATTGATAATCACTCGGTTGTTATCACCGTAGTAGTTGTTGATAACAATCTTAGAATGTGCACAACGGTAACCATTACCAGTCACATGGTAACCTGCTGGGACATCACCATCACGTTTCAAGATGAGGACATCACCTGCGAAGATAAGGTCAATATTCTGAATATTGTTATCGTAGGCTAATTTTTCAATAGAAATTCCAGTTGCTTGAGAGATTCCCCATAAGGTATCTCCCCATTGAATCACGTACTGTTGGCCATCCAACTGCTGTGGATTGATGTTCTGAGTTGTCAAATTATTTGTAATTTGTTCAGGTGTGCTGGCAATCCAGTTTGTAATATCAGCAGCGTGAGCACTCGTTTGATTTTGATAAAAGCTATCTGCTAACACAGATACCGTAGGCATCCCAATAGGTGCTAGTAAAGCGCCAAGCATCACGGCTTTACTAACATAATTTTTCTTTTTCATCGTATTTCCTCCTTATATCATACGAAACTTACTTTGCTATTGTACACCCTTTTTATTATATTTGTCAATAAATTCTATAACTTTCTAATCAAAGGTTAATGCTAGTTTACAATTTGTCCTAAAAATAGACAAATCCTAGCTTTATTTATCTGACATTTAATCATTTGTCCTATCTTTAGAAGGTGATTTATGATACAATAATTACGACTATTTTATGGAGGACTAACATGTCAAATCAACACATGGAAGAATTGAACGATCAACAGATTTTCCGTCGTGAAAAAATGGCGGCTTTGGCTGAACAAGGAATCGATCCTTTTGGTAAGCGATTCGAACGCACAGCTACATCTGGTCAATTAAAAGAAAAATACGCTGACAAAACAAAAGAAGAATTGCACGAAATCAACGAAACTGCTACTATCGCAGGTCGTTTGATGACTAAACGTGGAAAAGGTAAAGTTGGCTTCGCCCACATCCAAGACCGCGATGGTCAAATCCAAATCTACGTGCGTAAAGATGCTGTCGGTGAAGAAAACTACGAAATCTTCAAGAAAGCTGACCTTGGTGACTTCCTCGGTATCGAAGGTGAAGTTATGCGTACAGATATGGGAGAACTTTCTATTAAAGCTACTCATATCACACACTTGTCTAAAGCCCTTCGTCCATTGCCTGAGAAATTCCACGGACTTTCAGACGTTGAAACAATCTACCGTAAACGTTACCTCGATTTGATTTCTAACCGTGAAAGCTTTGACCGCTTTGTCACACGTTCAAAAATCATTTCTGAAATCCGTCGCTACCTCGATGCTCAAGGTTTCCTTGAAGTAGAAACACCTGTTCTTCACAATGAAGCTGGTGGTGCTGCTGCTAAACCTTTCATCACTCACCACAATGCTCAAAACATCGACATGGTGCTTCGTATCGCGACTGAGCTCCACCTCAAACGTCTCATCGTTGGTGGTATGGAACGCGTTTACGAAATCGGACGTATCTTCCGTAACGAAGGTATGGATGCCACTCACAACCCTGAGTTCACATCTATCGAAGTTTACCAAGCTTACGCTGACTTCCACGATATCATGAACTTGACTGAAGGTATCATCCAACACGCTGCTAAAGCTGTTAAAGGTGACGGACCTATCAACTATCAAGGAACTGAAATCAAGATTAACGAACCATTCAAACGCATCCACATGGTTGACGCTATCAAGGAAATCACTGGCGTTGACTTCTGGCAAGACATGACTTTGGATGAAGCCAAAGCTATCGCTGCTGAAAAGAATGTTCCAGTTGAAAAACACTACACTGAAGTTGGTCACATCATCAACGCCTTCTTCGAAGAATTCGTTGAAGAAACATTGATTCAACCAACATTCGTTTACGGTCACCCAGTTGCTGTGTCTCCATTGGCTAAGAAAAACCCAGAAGACCCACGCTTCACTGACCGTTTCGAGCTCTTCATCATGACTAAAGAGTACGGTAATGCCTTCACCGAATTGAACGACCCAATCGATCAAATGTCACGTTTCGAAGCACAAGCTGCTGCTAAAGAACTCGGTGATGACGAAGCAACAGGCATCGACTACGACTACGTTGAAGCCCTTGAATACGGTATGCCACCAACAGGTGGACTCGGAATCGGTATCGATCGTCTCTGCATGCTTCTTACTGACACAACAACCATCCGTGATGTCTTGTTGTTCCCAACGATGAAATAATAATCATATCCCATTATTTGAATAATGGGATATTTTTATATGAGGTATAAACGTGTTTAGAAAACTGAAGTCCCTTTTTAAGAAAAAATCAACTGTAGTTGAACAGCCTGAGACAAAGATCGAAGAAAGTCAATTAGACTTTCCCATAGACCGCGCAGATTATTTTTTCGATCATGCACTTGTATTCTATTGTGAAGAAAATAATATCCCGTCAGAAAAACTAAGCAAATCAGATATGCTAGAGATTAGTAAAAGAGCTGCTTTTCATCTCAGTATCTTCGTCGCCTGGCTAGCAAAACATGATTTTCTGAATCCTAAAAGCGATGGATTTAACCTTGAGGATGCACAAAAACTCAAGAATGAAACGATTACGGGTACAGACTATCTCTTTAAACATCTTGATGAAAAACTCTATTCATCTGATATTAGTGACACACTCCTCCCCTTCATCTCTGATTTTTATGAAGATTATATGGATTTCTGTTATACAGTCTTGGTTGATGATGTTGCTAGAACTGAATTTGATTGGAAAATCTATCACTTGGTTGAAGATGACATTGACGAGATGTTTACTAGTTACAAAGAATAATTAGTATAAATAGAAAAAAATATTCTAATTTAAACTACAATCTAAGTAAAAATTTTTTTCTACATAACTTTTTTAAGTCAGTAAATTGTGTAGTATTCTTGTTTTTTATAAAGGTTATCCATGAATCAAATAACTACTATTTTTTTGATTATCACAATTTTATAATTTAAAAATACGAATAGATAAATAAGATATATCATAAATGATTAACTATTAATTCACAAAACAACCGTAAACGGTTGTTTTGTGGTATAATACCTAAATCGAAAGGAAGAATATGGAGCAAAAAATATCTTTCTCACCTTTGTGGGAACAATTAACCTCTTCAAAAATGACACAAAAAGAGTTACAAATACTAACTGGTTTAGGTTCAAGTACATTTACAAAACTTCGTAATAATGAATGTGTCACTACTGAGACTATACTTAAACTATGTGTTGCCCTGAATTGTGATATAAAAGATATAATTAAATTAACAGGAGGTAATAATGGAAAATATTAATGTAATAGACCTTTTTTGTGGTGCTGGTGGACTTAGTCAAGGATTTAAGCAAGCTGGATATAAGGTCTTAATGGGAGTCGATTTTGATGATGCTGCCTTAAAAACTTATGCCCATAATCTCAAGGATTCTATTGCTCTAAAAGCAGATCTTTTTGATGAAGAGGCTTCAATCAAGCAGATAGAGAAATTATTAAAAGGAAATACTGTTGATGTTGTAATCGCTGGCCCTCCATGTCAAGGATTTAGTCTAACAGGCTCTAGAGACATTAATGACTCTAGAAATAAACTTTATGTTGCTGTAGTAGACACTGTAAAGCATTTTCAACCAAAAGCATTTTTAATTGAGAATGTTCCTGGAATGGCAACTCTTTATAAAGGAAAAGTAAAAGAACAAATTATTAATACATTTGAAGACCTAGGCTACAACGTCAGTGTAACTGATAAACCATTGTTAGCAGCTGATTATGGTGTTCCACAAATGAGAAAGAGGATGTTCTTTGTAGGCTTTCGAAAAGACCTAGGTTACGACTACTTTACTTTCCCTACACCTAAACTAACACCTGAAACTTACATTGGTACTGCCGATGCCATTTCAGATCTCCCTCCTCTTATTGATGATCTAGGTGAAGAAAACATACCATATACAAATGAAGCTAAAAGTGATTATCAAAAGATGATGAGAATAGGATCTCATCGAATTCACAACCATATTGGAACTAATCATACAGACGAAGTAAAGTGGGTTATTAGTCAAGTACCAGAAGGAGGAAATCATAAGGACTTACCTGAAGGAGTTGGAGAATCTAGAAAATTTAACGAAGCTTGGACCCGTTATCACAGTAAAAAACCATCTAAAACGATTGACACCGGTCATCGGAATCATTTTCATTATAAATGGAATCGCGTACCAACAGTTAGAGAAAATGCTCGACTACAATCTTTTCCAGATTACTTTGAATTTTTAGGGACAAAAACGCAGCAAAATAAGCAGGTTGGGAATGCTGTTCCACCATTATTAGCGCAAGTAATAGGAGAAAAAATGGCTAAACATCTTAATGAAGGAAAAGAAGATGATAAATAATATCGAATTATTTGCCGGAGCAGGAGGATTAGCAGATGGTCTAGAACAATCAGGAAATATCCATTTATTAGCTTCTGTTGAATGGCTAAAACCTCAAGTAAGAACACTTAGAAACCGTTTAGAAAGTAAATATAATATTACCGACGCATCTGAGCGAGTTTTAAATTTTGATATTCAGCGTACTGAAGAACTCATCCATGGGTGGTCTAACGATTCAGATTTTGGAAGTTCAAAAGGCCTAAATAAAATTATTAATGAACATTCAGTTGATATGATTTCTGGCGGTCCCCCTTGTCAAGCTTACTCATTAGCTGGCAGAATTAGAGACAAAAATGGAATGAAAGATGATTATAGAAACTTCTTGTTTGAATCTTATATCCGACTAGTAGATTACTATAAGCCCAAAATAGTCCTCTTTGAGAACGTAGAAGGAATGCTAAGTGCTATCCCCACTGGCGAAAAAATTACGGAACTTATACGAAAAGGATTCGATGATATTGGATATGAAATCATAAATGATCTTAGGAAATATGCTTTATTAGACCTAACTAAATTTGGAGTTCCACAAAAAAGAAAACGTGTTATTATAGTTGGCGTAAGAAGAGATTCACCTTCTACTAATTACCAAAATATTCTTAATTACTTTTATAAGGTTCTAATTCCTTCCAAATTTTCAGAACAAAAAACTGTTAGAGATGCTATTTCTGATTTGCCTCCTATCTACCCACTTAAACAAGCAATAGGAAGACAAGCATACGATAATTCAAGTAATATTAATGGGCATACTTCACGTTTCCATAGTATAAGAGATCAAAAAATTTTTAATTTACTAGCATCTGATATTGAAAATGGAACCAATAAATACACTTCTGCTGATTCCTTAAAAAAATTGTACTATGAAGTAACCGGAAAAAACTCAAATGTTCATAAGTATCATGTGCTACGGTGGGATGAACCTAGTAATACAATTCCCGCTCACCTAAAAAAAGATGGGCTACGACATATTCATCCAGATCCAAAACAGATGCGTAGTATTACAGTAAGAGAGGCTGCTAGATTGCAAACTTTCGATGACGATTTCGAGTTCAATGAATCACAATTAGCTAATTTTGAAATGATTGGTAATGCAGTACCCCCTCTCTTTGCAAAAAAATTAGGAGAATTATTACCTGATTTATTTAAATATATAAAAGAAAACGAATAGAATAAAAGGCAAACAATTTATTTTTTGTTTGCCTTTTCAAGATTAAAATGATTCTTAAGTTGCTACTTTTCAACCGAAAATTCTGCATAATAGACACCATCTCCAATTAACGATAATGAAATCGTATTTCTTCCATATGTAGATAATGTTTCCATTGTTATCAACTCATTAATACCTATTCCTAAACGATTTCTCAGATATCGACCTAAAATACTTTTTTTGGAAATTTTCTCCCCGTCAACAAATACTTTTTTTGAAGAATAAGAAGCCAATTGTTTAGGATATTTCTCATTGTTATAGAACTGAACTCCCTCTAAAGAGGCTTCCATTATAACACCGTCATCCCAAATTAACTCAATTGGATCGGAATTTCTCTTTCTTTTTCCCTCAGGCGTCATAAAATCAGGATCAAATGGTTTAAATAATTGATTATTCTCTTTTATTATTTCTTTAGGAATCCGTATATATGCATCCCCTAAAGCAACATGACCAGCACTAAGTCCCCAATTTAATCCACTTTTCGGTGGGACTTCATTAGTTTTTGTATCATATAAAGGAATCTCTATTGAATAACGTAAATTACTCTTTGCAACTTCGTCTATTTTAGTATCCGTCACTTGAAAATCTAGTATTTCCTGATCTTTTCGTAAATGAGGTTTTTCAACAGAATTATCGAAAATAAATTTATAGTATTCCTCAAGCGGTGAAAAAGTATCTCTTGTAGCATCTGCTAAAGATTCTCTATAATCAGTTCGTAAACCATTCGATGAAAAATTTGCTGAACCAATCAAAGCTGCTAATATTTTGCCCTTCCTTTTCCAGATATAAATTTTAGAGTGTATTTCCGTAGTAGTAAATAGTAATTTTAGATTACTATTTTTTTCATCAATTTTTTCTAAGGAATCCCATAATCTTGCATCTATCCCCGATCGGTACATCCCACCAATGACTGTAATTTTAATATTATCAAATTCACTCAGTCGTTGAACCGGTGCTGGACCAAGAAAACCACTTATGATAATCAATTCGTCAGGTTCATCTGCTAAAATTTCATGTTTTGAGAAGATAACATCTTCTAGTCCACTTATATATAACATTGTTATCACCTTCCTATTACAAAATTATATCATAACTTTTTATGGACTAGATTAATAAATAATTTCATATCATTTATATCTATATTCTTAAATCCCCAAGTATTTGATGAATCATCATTCTATAATTTCGATATAGAACACAGTCTCTTCCTATGATCAAGTATTTATTTTTTCGCTTAAAAGTTTCAGATATCAAAAATTATTATAATATGTAAGCAACTTTATATCTCAATACCTCAATTTCTTATTACAACACAGTACTCCTCACCTTGCAAATCATCCTCATAGTGTTATAATAAAATTGTCGGTCTGTCTAGAAATAATGCAACTTTTAGGCAGAATGACTTAGAAAGAGGTGTTTATGACATCTTCAAAAAAGGTTTCCCTTTCTGAGGTTAACCAATCCATAGATACACCAAATAATACTCGCTTTTGGCAAAATCTTAAGGCTTTCTTGGGACCTGGGGCTCTCGTGGCCGTGGGTTACATGGATCCAGGGAACTGGATTACCAGTGTCGTCGGTGGGGCGACCTACAAGTATAGTCTTCTTTTTGTCATCTTAATTTCATCTTTAATCGCTATGCAGTTGCAACAAATGGCTGGAAAGTTAGGTATTGTGACTCAAATGGACCTGGCTCAAGCGACGGCCTACCACTCGCCCAAATGGTTGCGATACACGCTTTGGGTGATTCTGGAGCTTGCCTTAATGGCGACAGATTTGGCTGAGGTGCTTGGTTCTGCCATCGCACTTAACCTGCTCTTTGGTATTCCAATTATGGTTGCCATTCTGGTGACAGTCCTAGATGTCTTCCTACTCCTACTCATCATGAAACTGGGATTCAAGAAAATCGAGGCTATTGTTTCAACCTTGATTTTGACCATCTTGGTTATCTTTGTCTACCTGGTAGCCTTGTCTGAGCCTAGTATTACGGGAATCCTCGAGGGTTATCTCCCTACGCCAGCGCTCTTTGAGCCACATGCTGCTGGGCACACCAACCAGTTGACTTTGGCACTTGGGATTGTGGGTGCAACCGTTATGCCACATAACCTCTACTTGCACTCATCCTTGTCACAGACTCGTAAGGTTGACTATTCTGATGGTAAAGATGTGACAAAGGCTGTCCGTTTCATGACCTGGGACTCCAACATTCAGTTGACTTTGGCCTTTGTGGTTAACTCCCTCCTCTTGATTTTGGGTGCAGCTCTCTTCTTTGGCCACGCTTCTGATATTTCAGCTTTCTCACAAATGTACAATGCCCTTCAGGACTCTAAGATTGCTGGTGCGGTTGCTAGTTCAACACTTTCAACTCTCTTTGCCTTGGCACTCTTGGCTAGTGGTCAAAACTCTACCATTACTGGTACCCTAACTGGTCAAATTGTCATGGAAGGCTTCCTCCACATGAGGTTACCACAGTGGGTAATTCGTTTGTTCACACGTCTCTTCGCCTTGCTACCTGTTATCATTGTAGCCATTCTCTATGGCGATCAAGAAAAGATACTGGATCAACTCTTGGTTTATTCACAAGTATTCCTCTCAATTGCCTTGCCATTCTCTATCTTCCCTTTGATTTACTACACTTCTAAGAAATCACTCATGGGAAAACACGTCAATGCCAAGTGGAATACCTTCCTTGGTTATGCCATCGCTATTGTCCTAACCATTCTCAATCTCAAACTTATCTTTGATACGTTTTAAACAAAAAAATAAGGCCAGCGCCATGCTGACCTTGTTTTAGTTTTTGAAGGCGTCAACGAGAACTTGGAATTCTTCGTTGCTGAGGGTAATCCCCTTGCCCATCTTGGTATGGTCTGGACTCCATGTACGGATGTCATATTTAGCCGGTGCGCCATTAAAGCTCACACGATTGAGTTCTTTAGTCCAACCCTTGTCATTTTCAGACAAGACCAAGAGTTTTTCTTCAATTTCAAATGAAAATTCTGCCATTTGCTTACCTCCACTAGCTTTATTCGTTTTTTTCTGTGAAAATTGTCTGTTTTAGAATGAAGTTATCCACAAAAATTCACCTTTCATGCTATAATTATTTTATCAAGAAACGAGGGAAATGACCATGATAAACTTTTTAGAAGCCGTAAAGCATCAGCTTCATCAGTTTGTGGAAACAGGTCACAGCAAGCCTGTCCACCTAATGCAGAATCAGCTTATCAATGATATCTATCATGCTATCGATCATAACCAAATGGTCATGCTGACATCCAATCAGAAGACCTATAAGGGCTACATCAACCGTTATGACAGGGAGCGACAAGCCATCTTTATCGAGCAAGATAAGATTATCAGCATGATTGAACTTAAAGAAATCAAACGTCTAAAAATCATATCACAACGAGGTTAAGTTTATCAGTTAACCTCGTTTTATTATTAGGTTGACTATTTTAAAATCACTTGCTATAATAAGTTAACTATTTATTTAGGAAAGGTTAACTAAAAATGACGCAAAATCGTACATTGTCACTCATACTCCCTGCTTTCGGTGCTGCCATCATTGCTGCCCTAGCTCAAATCATCATTCCAATTGGAGCAGTTCCCATTACGTTGCAAACTTTTGCTGTCGGACTTGTTGCTGCCATTCTTAAACCAAGAGAGGCGACACTTGCTGCTACCCTCTACCTGATTCTAGGTGCCATTGGTCTTCCAGTTTTTGCAGGTGGAGGCGGTGGGCTCCAAGCATTCTTTGGTCCTTCAGCTGGCTATTTGTTGGCTTATCCATTTTTCGCCTTTATCACTTCAAAACTGACGCATGCTGAGACTCCTATTTGGAAGATCTTTGTGGCTTTTGTTTTGGGTGATGCACTTGTATTTGTCGGTGGTATCCTCAGCCTGCACTTTCTCGGAAAGATGGGATGGTCTGCAGCTGTGGCTGTTGGTTTGACACCCTTTATTATCCCTGACCTCTTAAAAGGTCTCATCGTCGCTTTGGTGACTAAGCCAGTCTTAAAAGCTCTTAAAAATCATAGCTACTTTAACTAAAAAAGATTGAAGACTTTGTTCGTGTGAACAGAATCTTCAATCTTTTTATTTTTCAAAATAAATATCATAGTGCTTTGAACAAGCTGGGTTGAAGGCACTGTGACAATTGGGACAGGCTACTGCCTCTTGATACTCCTCAATTGTCATCTCATGCCTACAAACGCCACAGATAAGGACCTTGTCCTGCTTCAATTGACAAGGATAAGCTCGAAAGCTATGTTTCTCCAAGCGATCATGGCACTGATAACAGGCATAATACTTCTGGCACTCGAAGCATTTTAGGGCAACAATATCTAGTGGGGAATGGTAGTGCTGACATCTACTCTGATCATCTACCAGGAGCCCATTGATTTGACTTGTCATTAGGCACGAACAGTTTTGCTTGAACCGTCTTTTTGGTAGAGGTTAATTAAACCTTCTTTAGTTGAACGAATCATGTCACCAGGTTTAACTTCTTGTGGCACAGTAATTGTAAGAAGTTCCATTGGGTTCGGCGCACGGTCAATTTTGTTACCATTGGCATCGTGAAGGTCTTTGATATCACACTCGAAATGACGGAAGCCTGGTCCGTAGAATTCAACATGGTCGCCTTCAAGGATAACGTTACGTTGACGGATTGTAGCTGTCATAGTTGCTGGATCAAAGTCAACTACTTCACCAACGAATTTGTATTGTGGAATCTTACGACGAGCTCCAAAGAGTTGTTCGTTTTCTGTTGGTGTCTTGTAGTAGAAACCTGTTGCCAATTCGCGTTGGGCAACTTTCCAGAGTTCGTTAATCAAATCATCTTTGATAGCATAAAAAGCTTCTGCACTTTCCATGTAGGCATCACAGGCAGCCTTGTAACAGTTAGCAACTGTTGAGACATAGTGGACAGATTTCATACGACCTTCGATTTTAAGGCTATCAACGCCATTATCGATAAGGTCAGGGATATTTTCAATCATACACATGTCAACGGCTGACATAGAGTATTCTTCAGGAACTTCACCTTTGATACTCTTACGTTCTTGGCCGAATGGCATGTCGTAAAGGTCATATTTCCAACGACAAGACTGTGAACAACCACCACGGTTGGCATCACGGTCTGACATGTGGTTAGAAAGGGTACAGCGACCTGAGTATGAGATACACATAGCGCCATGGACAAAGGCCTCAATTTCAAGATCCGTACGCTTACGGATTTCAGCCAACTCTTCCATGGTAACCTCACGTGCCAAAACGACACGGGTCAAACCATACTCTTTCCAAAAATGGAAGGTTTCAACGTTTGTCGCAGATGCTTGTGTAGACAAGTGGATGTTAAGTCCTGGTGCGTAGGTTGAACAGATTTCAATCAAGGCTGGGTCAGATACGATAACAGCATCGAGTCCCATGTCACGCAATTCACGGAACCACTCACCAGCACCTTTTTCATTTCCTTCATGGGTAACCATGTTTGAAGCAACGTGCACATCAACACCACGAGCGTGAGCATATTCGATACCTTCTCGAAGCTCATCCATGGTAAAGTTTCCGGCACGGCTACGCAAACCATAGGCTTGTCCACCAACGAAAACAGCATCTGCGCCGTAATTTACAGCGACTTTCAATTTTTCCAAAGTTCCAGCAGGTACAAGTACCTCTGGGCGTTTTTTAGTTGTAGTCATAATTTCTCCAATTTGCAAGATTGTCGATTTTAAGTTTTGAACAACTCCTTCGTTCCCTGAAAATGGAAAACTCTCAAACGAAGGAGGAAGTATTTTTATTTTACACGGTCAGGTTCATAGTCGTAGAAACCTGTGTCCAAACCACGGTTGGCTGGGTGTAATTTATGAATAGCCTCATCAAAGAGGAAGGCTTGGTCTTGTGAAAATTCGCCAGCCTCGATGAGGTCACGAGCCTTCACAAAATACTCAGTGATTTTTACAAAGTTTTCACCTGGGCAATAAACGCCGTCCAACTTCCAGTGGTCAAAACCATGTTCAACGAGTTCTGAAAGTTTAGTCATCATATCCAAGTCATTGTTGGCAAAGATATGTGTCCCGTGCATATCTTCATAAACTGAGTAGTGAGAATCTGGATCTCCTGGCTCAGAAAGGAAGAGGTCACGTTCTTTGGTAACAGCTTCATCCGTTTTGATAAAGTTGTAATAGTTTTGAAGAAGTGGACGTTTTGAGTGGTGAATGATACTTGCACCATAAACCAAAACCTCAGCTGGAATCTGAAGATTTTCAGCCATGATGAATAGTTCCGCAGATGGAATCTCACGAGCCAAAACCGCTTCAGATGCTCCTGCCTGTTTGCCCCAGAAATTAATCTGACGGCTAGAGGTTACCATAGTTGAAGCATCATAAATCATTTTGAAGGGACGTTTGTCACGGTTACAGATGTAGAAAACTCCTGCATCACCAACCGTGATATAATCTGCCTTGATTTCTTCAAGAAAATCAAGATAGTCTGGAAGAGCATCCATCATACCTTGGTGCATGAGGGCATTAACGGCAACAGTCAATTCCTTGCCTGACTCATGTACCAGCTCTGCAATCTTTCGCATTTCTGCGAATGAAAAAGGCTTAGGCAAACGAAGGCCAAAGGCTTTTTCGCCGATATAAATACGATCTACGCCAAGTTCTAGGAGCTCACGTGCTTGCTCGTAGCTCTCAGCAGTCGCTGTAATTACAATTTTTTCCATAACTCACATTATAGCACAAATGATTTGATTTTTTTAGAATTTTTAGGTTCAAAACTATGTATCTCAATATTTTAAATTAGTTTTTAAATACTATAATTTTCACAAAAATCAAAAAAAACTTTGCAATATAAATTTTTTATGGTATTATTAATGAGATTCTAAATAGTGAAATACTGACTAAGTATTTTAACCTACACGAAAAAGTGATTTAGATATTTTATATAGAAAGGAGGCAGACATGGCTGACAACTTACACCGTCAATTTGATCACATCGAAGATTTCGAGACTGAGCGTCTTCAAACGACGAATTACCAAGATTATCAAACTTTAAATAGTAATAGTATTAAGCTACAAGATATGATTTTCTTTGGACGTATCTCAAGCTTCTGTGTTTCAACAGTCCTAGTTGCCTTCCTTTTCTTGGTAGCACAGGTGGCTACCTTCTGGGCTTTCTTCTGGGCAATTACCATCAGCGTCATTGGTCAGATAGGCATTTATGTCCTAATCGAGTATTATAAAGCACAAAAACGTTGACTGTTTGGTCAACGTTTTTTTCGTACTAAAAAAAGCCTCATGGGCTTTCTTTTTATTTTGCTTCTGCTGCTTCTTCAGAGATATCTTTGATATCAATGACGATATCATCAACGATAGCTTTTGTTTCTGCTTCAACATCTGCTTGCTCAGGAGTTACTTGAGCAGTTTTCTCTTTGATGAGCTCAAAGCTCTCTTTTGCGAAGTCAGCAACCTGAGCTGTTTTTTCTTGAACGGCTTTTGTCAAATCATCTGCAGTGATGTCGCCATTTTCAAATTTTGTTTTATAGTCTTGGAAAGTATCGACTGCCAAATCTTTGTAGTCGCTGGCTTTTTCCACCACTAGATTTTGATAAGCTTTTGGATCTTCTTTGAATGAAGCGATTTCTTCATCAATACGTGTTTTAACAGCTTTACCTTTTTCAGTTGTAAAGAAGTAAGCTGCTGCAGCTCCAGAAGCTGCACCAATGATTAGGGTGTTTAAAAATTTACTCATGAAAAGACCTCCTTATTTTTTCTTGTCTTTTTTACCAAAAAGTTTTGAGGCAACCTTACCGATAGCAAAGGCTGAACCTGCTTTACCAACACTTGCTCCTGCAGCGCTTGCTTTAGCACCGAGGTAACGGGCTTCAGTATTCAAGTCAGAGACACTTTCTGAAAGCTCAGCTACTGCTACAAAGAGAGGATCGATGGTTTGAACTTTTTCATTAACATCTTCAACCAAGACATTTGCCTTAGCCAAGATTTCATTCGTTTGATGAAGGGTGACATTAATATCTGTACGAAGCACAGCAACTGTTTCTTCAACTTCTTTAACCACATGACGGGTACGAAGTAGGGTTGGGATCAACGCAATCAGGAACGCAGCAAGTGCGATTGCGATAATAAGAAATGCAATTTCTGCCATAGTTTAGGACTCCTTTGACCTTTTTAAAAGGTCGCTACAAGAAAACTGAAGTAGAACCTCCAGTTTCCAGTGACCTTTGTTATGATAATTTTCATTATATTATAACAAAGTCTGAGCTATATGACTAGTTTTTCATTTTATAATCTGCCTCTGGGCGTTGCTTTCGTAAATAGAGCAAGGTAGCACCTAAGATGATAATGACGATGCTGACCCATTGAGAAACACGCAAGCCAGCAAACATGAGGCTATCTGTACGCATGCCTTCAATGACAAAACGTCCAAGACCATACCAGATAAGGTAAAATGAGGTCACATCTCCTTGACGCAGTTTCTTATTAAAGCGTCTTAGTCCTAGGATAATGATAAATCCGACCAAGTTCCAGAGACTTTCGTAAAGAAAGGTCGGTACACGATAACTACCATCAATATACATCTGCTGGCGAATAAATTCTGGAACATAATTCAGATGACTAACTGCTCTTCCGTAGGCCTCCTGGTTAATAAAGTTTCCCCAGCGACCGATACTTTGAGCAATCATTACGCCCGGTGCTGCGATATCTAGAAAATCCAAGACAGCAATGGCATGACGTTTAGAAAACCAATAGAGGACAGCTGCTCCAGCAATCAAGCCACCATAAATGGCAATCCCACCATTCCAAATTGCAAAAATTTCAGAAGGATTTTGACTGTAGTAAGCCCACTGGAAAATCACATAATAGAGCCTAGCACCAACAATGGCTATAGGAAAGGCAAGAAGAATAAAATCTAGGATGTTTTCAGGGTCGATTCCCTTTTCGGGAGCCCAACGCTGAGCCAGGTAAACGGCAAGTAAGAGACCAGATACGATACAGATGGCATACCAATGAATACTAATGGGGCCAAGTCTTAGAGCAATAGGGTCAATAGTAGCTAACATTAGTCTTCACCATTCTTACTAATGAGGTTAGTCAAACGTTCCTCAAAGGTTTTGGTTGCATCAAATCCCATTTGCTTAGCACGGTAGTTCATTGCTGCAGCTTCGATAACGACTGATACGTTACGGCCTGTCTTAACAGGAATGCGGACACGTGGAATCTTAACGCCTTGCAATTCAACTTCTTCGTTCCCATTTCCAAGACGATCAAAGACCTTACCGTCTTCAAAATTTTCTAGATAGATGGCCAACTGAACTTGAGATGAATTACGGACAGCACTGGCTCCATAAAGACTCATAACGTCAATGATACCAACCCCACGGATTTCAAGAAGATGGCGAAGAATTTCTGCAGGTTCTCCCCAGAGAGTTTCCTCATCTTTAGCATAGATATCCACACGGTCATCAGCGACTAGACGGTGCCCACGTTTCACCAACTCGAGCGCTGTCTCACTCTTACCGATTCCAGAGTCTCCTTGGATAAGAACACCCATCCCGTAGATATCTACCAAAACACCATGGACACTAGTTCGTTCAGCTAATTGTGAGTTAAGATACCAAGACATGTCCCCTGAAAGTGACGATGTGCCGTTTCGTCCTTGAAGAACTGCTACGCCATTTTCCTTAGCAGCTCGAAGCATCTCTTCCGGAATATTAAGACCACGCGCCACGATAACAGCTGGAGTTTCTTCTTTAAACATATTAGTAAAAACAGAATAACGGTTATTTTCAGTCATGGTTTTAAGGTAGGACCACTCCTTCATCCCAACCAACTGCAGTCGTTCCGGTGAATAATAGTCAAAATAACCTGTCATTTCTAAACCAGGACGAGAGATATCAGCAGTTGTTATCGGTTTTGCCAAAAGCTCCTTATTCCCATAGACAACCTTGAGTTTAAGCCTGTCAACCAACATTTTAACGGTTACTGTCATGTTATTTCCTCCGATTATTTACTAGTTTTATTGTATCATAAAAAGGTTTTCAATGCGGTTCTCAAAACAAAAAAGACCTGTGACAAGCACCAGGGCCAATCACAGGTCATATTAACAGTTACTTACCAGTTCCACTCGTCTTCTACAGGTTCAGCGTTTTTACGTTTGCGTCCATCCTTGAGTTTGATTTCGGGATAAATATCTTCTTTGTAAGGAAGGAGAAAGGCTAAAACCAAGTATAGAAAAATTCCAAACTGCGTTGAAACCATGAGAATAATAGCCAAGATACGAGCTAGAGCTAGGTCCCAGCCAAACTTATCTGCCAAACCTGCAACAACACCGGCGACGAGTCTATTTTTTCGTGTCTTATAAAAACGATTTGACATGGTCTTCTTCTCCCATCATTTCTTTGATTTAATTATATGATTTTTTTAAACTAAAAAAATCAGCCCTAGGACTGATTTAGAAAAATGAGCTTTCCTCGACACAAACCGCAGCCAAATTTCCGTGTATTGACACGGCGTTTGCGACGGTAAATACGACCACAGGATTGGCATTGATAGAGGTAGTAGTTCTCCTCTTGACCTTGCATCTTTGGAGCGTATCTAAGGCCATCGACCTTAGCTAGTAAGTCCTTGAAATCTCTATCCGCATGCTTGTAGCCCTTGCCCTGAAAATAGAGGTGATAATGACAGAGTTCGTGGCGGACGATTTTTCGAAAGGTTTCAAGACCATGTTCCTCATAGAGTTTTGGGTTAAAATCTAAATGACCATCCTTGGGAAAGAACCGACCTCCAGTGGTTCGGAGACGCTTGTTCCACAAGGCTTGATGCTTAAATTCCCAACCAAAATCTTCTATAGAAACAGTCTTAACATAATCAGTTAGATTCACGCGGATTCACCAAGGAGAGATTAAGTTTTTCATGCTCTAAGTCAACTTTTGATACCCACACGGTAACCAAGTCCCCAACAGAGACAACCTGACTTGGGTGGTTAACGAAGCTCTTACTCATCTCTGAGATGTGGATAAGACCATCCTCATGGACACCGATATCCACAAAGGCACCAAAGTCCACAACGTTACGGACCGTTCCTTCAAGTTTTTGTCCTACTGACAAATCTTTGAGTTCAAGAACATCCTGGCGAAGCACAGGTGCTTCAAAATCATCACGGAGGTCACGGCCTGGTTTCAAAAGGTCAGCAATGATATCTTTGAGGGTTTCCTGTCCAAGTCCCAGCTCTTCTGCTGTTTCTTTAAGATTAAGGGCCTTCAATTTTGCCTTGGCAGAGTCGTCCAAGTCTGTGATAGCCAACTTCTTGAAGAGGGCTTTTACCGCTGGGTAAGACTCTGGGTGGACCCCTGTATTATCCAAGATATTCTTGGCATTTGGAATACGAAGGAAACCTGCAGCTTGTTCGAAGGCTTTAGCACCAAGACGTGGGACTTTTTTGATTTCAGCACGTGATGCAATCTCACCATTCTCCTCACGGTAGGCGACGATATTTTCAGAGATAGTCTTGTTGAGTCCTGACACGTGTGACAAGAGGGTACTACTTGCCGTATTGACATTAACACCAACTTGGTTAACCACGGTATCGACGACGAAATCAAGATTTTCAGAGAGTTTCTTCTGACTAACATCATGCTGGTATTGGCCTACTCCGATTGATTTAGGGTCAATCTTAACCAACTCAGCCAATGGGTCTTGAAGACGACGGGCAATGGAAATGGCAGAGCGTTTTTCGACCGTCAAGTCTGGGAACTCATGTCGAGCCAACTCTGATGCAGAGTAGACAGAGGCACCACTTTCATTGACAATAACATAAGAAGTCTCTGGAAAATCCTTGAGGACTTCTGCCACAAAAGCTTCACTTTCACGACTGGCTGTTCCATTACCAATAGCGATAATCTCAATGGCATGCTTTTTAATGAGGTCAGCCAAGTCTTTCTTAGCTTGGGCAATCTTAGCCTGACTGGCTGGAGCCACTGGATAGATAACTTGCGTTGTAATGAGCTTACCAGTTTGGTCAACTACGGCCAACTTAGCCCCTGTACGAAAGGCTGGGTCAAAACCGAGTACCATCTTACCTTTAAGTGGTGAAACTAAAAGAAGGCTTCGAAGGTTTTGAGAGAAAAGTTGAATTGCACCATCTTCTGCCGCTTCAGTCAACTCGCTACGGATACGTCGCTCCATAGCTGGAATGATTTTCTTCTTGAGAGATTGGTTGATGACTTCCTCAATATAGTCATTTTTTTGTTTGAAACGGGCACTGTAGAAACGGTGCATTTTCTCAAGATTGTGTTTAAAGGCTACTTTAATAACGCCTAGTTTTTCCCCACGGTTAAGGGCTAAGGTACGGTAACCTTGAAGTTTAGAAACCTTATCCTCAAAATCATAGTAGATTTTGAAAGTTTCTTTTTCATCCAGTGATTGATCCTTGAGGGTTGAGGTGATATCACTGTTGTTCCAGATCTCGTTGTAGGTCCAAGAGCGCAAGCTATTGTCCTCAGAAAAGGCCTCAACCAAAATATCCACAGCACCTGCGAGAGCCTTGTCAGCTGTTGGAAAGGCTTCAGATGTCAGCTTTTCAGCTTCAGCCTTGAGGTTTGGACTATTTTGCAAGATAAGACGAGCCAAGGGGAATAGACCTGCTTCACGGGCAACCGTCGCCTTGGTGCGGCGTTTTTCCTTATAGGGAAGATAGAGCTCTTCCACATCTGCCAGTTTTTCAGCGGCTTCAATGGCTGCCTTGAGTTGATCAGTCAATTTGCCCTGAGCCTCAATCTTGGCAAGAACTGTTTCCTTACGGTCTTGAAGAGCAGTCAAGGACTTGTCCATATCAATGATGGCCTTGATTTGCGTTTCATCCAGATTGCCTGTTTTTTCCTTACGGTAACGGGCGATAAAGGGAATGGTATTGCCTTCTGCGGTCAATTCCAAAACAGTTTCAACTTGTTGTTTTTTTAGGCCCAATTCCTGAGCCAATGTCTCTAAATTACGATTTTCCATAAGCTCTATTATACCACGAGAGGAGATTTGCTTGGGCAGAAAACCTTGTAGCTGAAGCGAGAATTTTTAAGCAAGAGGTAGTATAATAGAAAAGTAAACCTATTGTTAGGGGCTATTTCTTTCGGAAATGACGCCCTTAGTATCTTTTGTAACTGAACTCGGGCTATTTCTTTCGGAAAATAGATGCATCTTCCTAGAAGCAGAGCTTCTTCGTCTGATGCCCTCTTTTCTGTCAGAAATGACGCCCTTAGTATCTTAATTAACTCGGAGGCTTTTTATGGCAGTTATTCAGAAAAAAACAAATGAACTTGAAAGCATGATGGCATCTTTTGCGGCTATCCCTGATTTTGAAAAGGCGGGAACTGATCCTAAGAAGGACAAACGTCTTCAAGAAGATAAGAAGAAATAATTTTTATGGCTATTTTTCATCAACTACCAGATAGCGTTTTGCAGCTTCTGGCAGTTTTTCTATCGATTATTATCGAAGCCCTGCCCTTCGTTTTACTGGGAAGTATCCTATCTGGCTTTATCGAGGTCTTTGTGACTCCTGAAAAGGTCCAAAACTTCCTTCCTAAAAACAAGGTCCTGGCTATTCTCTTTGGAACCCTGATTGGTTTTATTTTCCCTTCTTGTGAGTGTGGGATTGTTCCAATTATCACGCGCTTTTTAGAGAAAAAAGTGCCTAGCTACACGGCTATTCCTTTCATGGCAACTGCTCCTATCATTAATCCAGTTGTTCTCTTTGCGACATACACAGCCTTTGGGAACTCTTGGTACTACGTAATTTTACGTTTCCTTGGGGCTTTCTTGATTGCCATGATTTTGGGAATTTTACTGGGCTTTGTGGTGGATGACCAGATTCTCAAGGACAATCGTAAGGCTAGTCATGTTCACGACTATAGTGGTTTGTCAGCTGGTAAGAAAGTCTTTCAAGCTCTGGTTCATGCGGTTGACGAGTTCTTTGACACTGGGCGTTACTTGATTTTCGGGAGCTTGGTGGCAGCAAGTATGCAGACCTACCTACCGACCCGTATCCTCACGACCATCGGTCATAATTCAGTGACAGCCATCCTGATCATGATGCTCTTGGCCTTCATCCTCTCCCTTTGTTCAGAGGCCGATGCCTTTATCGGGGCTTCGCTGCTCTCTAGTTTCGGAGTGGCACCAACGGTTGCCTTTCTCATCATTGGTCCTATGGTTGATATCAAGAACTTGATTATGATGAAACACCAGTTTAAGACACGCTTTGTTGGTCTCTTTGTAGGAACCGCAAGTCTGGTGACAATCATTTACTGTCTGCTATTGGGGGTGATTTAATGTTACGTTTTCTCATCTTATCTGGGTATTTTGAGCTCGTCATGTACTTGCAAGTTTCTGGCAAGCTCAACCAGTACATTAACATCCACTACTCCTACTTGGCCTACATTTCCATGGTGCTTTCCTTTATCCTTGCTGTGGTTCAACTCATCGTTTGGATGAAGCAGATGAAGGTCCACTCGCATCTGTCAGGTCGAGTAGCCAAGGTAGCCAGCATCGTTCTCTTGGCCTTTCCAGTCCTCACGGGGCTCTTGGTGCCAACAGTAACCTTGGATGCCAATACCGTGTCAGCTAAGGGCTACCATTTTCCACTTGCGGCAGGGAGCGATCCTAATCAGGCCGACCAAGAGGGAACGACTATTCAGTACTTGAAGCCAGACACCAGCTCCTACTTCACCTCCTCAGCTTATGAGAAGGAAATGACCAGAGAGCTCGCTAAGTACAAGGGACGTGAGACCATCCAGATTACCACGGAAAATTACATGGAAGTCATGGAGCTCATATACCTCTATCCTAACGATTTTGTGGGCAAGAAGGTCACCTATACCGGTTTTGTCTACAATGACCCACAAACCAAGGGTTATCAGTTCATCTTCCGTTTCGGTATTATCCACTGTATCGCCGATTCAGGTGTTTACGGACTGGCGACGACAGGAAGTGACCAAACCTTTAAGGACAATACCTGGGTAAAAGTCACTGGTACCATCACTGTGGATTACTATCAAAATCTTAAACAGAGCCTTCCTATCCTCAATTTGACTGAGGTCAAAGAGGTTGGTCAGCCTGACAACCCTTATGTTTATCGCGTATTTTAAAAAGCCAAGTTCAGTTGAACTGGCTTTTTAAGTTGAATCAAACTGTACAGTTACTTAAATCTTGAGAGTACAAAAACAATCAATTCGATAGCATGTTAACGGCAGTTGTTGTACAGTTACTTAAATCTTGAGAGTACAA
>NZ_KV791104.1:5049-5208 GCF_001807855.1 Streptococcus sp. HMSC10E12 | reverse complement strand
ACAGTTACTTAAATCTTGAGAGTACAAAAACAGGCTGAAAGTTAGGCTTTTTTTATTATAGGTTGTACAGTTACTTAAATCTTGAGAGTACAAAAACAGGAGTTTATCCCCACGTCTATCGTGTACGGTTGTACAGTTACTTAAATCTTGAGAGTACAA
>NZ_KV791104.1:4736-5029 GCF_001807855.1 Streptococcus sp. HMSC10E12 | reverse complement strand
GTACAGTTACTTAAATCTTGAGAGTACAAAAACGATAACGAACATGATGTCCAGTAGACTTAAGTTGTACAGTTACTTAAATCTTGAGAGTACAAAAACCGTTCGGGGCTTACGTTAACGAGGCTTCACGTTGTACAGTTACTTAAATCTTGAGAGTACAAAAACATTGATTGATGTCGCCAATTCTCAAGTGGGGTTGTACAGTTACTTAAATCTTGAGAGTACAAAAACCTGGGTGAGCGATGATGAACTCAACACCTTGTTGTACAGTTACTTAAATCTTGAGAGTACAA
>NZ_KV791104.1:0-4716 GCF_001807855.1 Streptococcus sp. HMSC10E12 | reverse complement strand
GTATAAAGAGCAAAGTAAAATTAGGAAATCTGACACAGAAGCTTTAGCTTCTAGGAAGATTTATCTATTTTACACAGCTCTTAGCCCGTGTTCAGTTAAATAAGATACAAAGGGCGTTTCACCCTATCTGTCAGCCAACTTAGCTTGGATCAATAATGTTGACGCTATCTTTGCCATCAACTTCTGTCACCAAAACTTCGATTTCTTCTGACTCACTTGTTGGGATATTTTTACCAACATAGTCCGCACGGATTGGCAATTCACGGTGACCACGGTCAACCAAGACAGCCAAACCAACACGCGCCGGACGCCCATGGCTAACGATATTATCAATAGCTGCACGAATCGTACGACCTGTGTAAAGCACATCATCCACAAGGATAACATCCGTTCCATCAATTTCAATAGGGAAAACAGATGTGTCTTGTTCAGCCTTAACATCATCACGGAAAGCCTTAGTATCAAGCTCAATCAATGGCACATCAAGGTTTTCCAACTGTTTCAAGCGCTCTTGGATACGCTGAGCAATATAAACACCACGTGTCTTAATACCAGCCAAGACAATCTTGTCGAGATTTTTGTTACGCTCAATAATCTCATAAGTGATACGTGTAATGGCACGTTTCATGGTTACGTCATCGACGATCTCTTTTTTCTTCATAAAAAGAACCTTTCTAAATACAAAAAAATCCCCTCGAAAACAAGGAGATACACAAAAATATGAGTACAGTTCACCCGTACCCTTCTCATGGCTCCTTGCCTGCCTCTCTGGACAGTGATTAAAGGACTTATTTAATTAGGTAAATTATAGCAAATTTCAGACTCTTTTACAAGAAAAAAACGGACGCCTCTCCCAAGAAAGACTATCCGTTTAATAACTGTTAAACTTCTCTCAACTTATCCAAGGTTTCCTTGAAAATAGCAGGTTCTTCCGCTGTAAATTCGACCAATTCTTCAGTCGTAGGATGCGTGAAACCAAGGGTCTTGGCATGTAGAAATTGGCCATGGCCCTTGAGGGTCTTGCGTGGCCCATAAAGAGGATCTCCCGCCACCGGGTGACCGATATAAGCCATGTGCACACGAATCTGGTGCGTGCGACCTGTTTCCAGTTGCAGCTCTACCAACGTATAGTTGCCAAAACGTTCAAGAACGGTAAATCGTGTAACTGCAGGTTTTCCTTTAGCTGTAACCGCCTGCTTCTTGCGGTCCTTGTCTGAGCGCCCAATCGGAGCCTCAATCACGCCTCGATCGTTAGGCAGATTGCCATGCACGATAGCCACATACTTACGAAGGGACTTCTTATCCTTAAGCTCCGCCGCCAAAGCATTGTGGGCCTTATCATTCTTAGCGATCATAAGGAGACCTGACGTGTCCTTATCGATACGGTGGACAATTCCTGGACGAACCACACCATTGATAGACGAAAGGTCCTTGACATGATACATCAAGGCATTGACCAAGGTACCAGACGTGTGACCAGCTGAGGGATGGACCACCATCCCTTGAGGTTTGTTGACCACTGCCACATCCGCATCTTCGTAGATAATATCCAAAGGAATATCTTCAGCCTTGTATTCCAAGACCTCTTCTTCTGGCAATTCATAGGTGATGACATCACCCTCTTTAACCGCATACTTGGCCTTTGCCGACTTACCATTAACCAAGACTGTCCCAGCCTTGATTGCTTCATTGGCCTGACTACGTGACAATTCTGTCAAATCTGCCAAAGCCTTGTCCAGACGGTTTCCCGCCTCTTTAATGATGACTTCCATTTTCCTCTTTCCATAAGATTAAAATCAAGAGCAACACGCCCACCGTTAGATAGGAGTCTGCCACGTTAAATATCGCAAAATCAATAAAATCAAGCTGAACCATATCAACCACGTAACCCAAGTGCAGACGGTCAATAAAGTTACCAATACCACCTGAGATAATCAAAACCAAAGATAGCACCAGCCAAAGACTCTTCTGATAATTCTTAACCAGATAAACCAGAGCCACACCAATCACTAGAACCGTCAAAATCACAAAGAAATATTTCTGATCCTGTAAAATCGAAAAGGCAGCACCACGGTTCTGTAGATAGGTCAAGCTGAAAAGTCCAGGAATAGCCTTGATAACTTGGTTAAGGGCAATATTTGCCACAACCCAATGCTTAACCCACTGATCCAAACCAATCAGAGCTAGAATAGCCAAAGGAATCGCAACCTTACGCATAAATCCTCCTATGGTTTGTATGTATCAAAGTAGTCAAACATAACATTGACAAACTTGAGAGCACAAGACGACAAGTTAATCCCCTTACGACGGACATAAACCATCTTGTTATCCAAATTATCCTCAAGCGGAATCACCGTAATCCCATTCACACTTTGTGCATCCAAGAAGCCAGACCCCGTCGCATAAGCATCCGTACGTTCCAAGATACCGTTCAAAGTCGCACGGTCTGTCACGTTAAACATAAGAGACGAATCTGACGTATCCACAAAGTTCTCAGAATAGTAAAGGTACTCGTCCTTCTCCTGAGTGAAAC
Organism: Streptococcus sp. HMSC10E12; assembly: GCF_001807855.1. Lineage (NCBI taxonomy): Bacteria > Bacillati > Bacillota > Bacilli > Lactobacillales > Streptococcaceae > Streptococcus > Streptococcus sp. HMSC10E12. The sequence continues at coordinate 2,183 of NZ_KV791104.1, read as the reverse complement.
GCACCGTAGGCAAGGCCGCCAAGTCCTCCATGACCAGACTTTCTTTTTTAGCCAGATGATGCCCCTTACGGAGATAAATGTGCGTCTTAAACGGAATCAAATCAATAGCCTCAAGCCCAAGCTTGTCCATATTTTGCTGGATTCCCTTGCTATTTTGACGATTCAAATAGATAATCCCAATCTCACTGTGTCCCTTGGCTACCTCATCCAAAATCTGAATGGTCGTAGACTCAAAGATACGGAAATCCTTGTAATCAGGGTAACGCTCTGAAAAAGTCGTAATCAAAGGTGGCAAAAAGTCATAGTGCTGGCTGGCAATCGAATACTGGTTACCCTTTTCAGAAGCATTGAGATAGCGATTTTCAAAACTATCAAAACTGCGTACCACCTCAAGCGCACGCTCGTAAAAAGTCATGCCCTGACTGGTCAAGACAGCCCCCGTCGTTGTACGGGTGAAAATTTGGAAATTCAGCTCCTGCTCCAAATCCTTGATAGCCACCGAAAGGCTAGGCTGACTCACAAAGAGCTTGCTGGCTGCCTCACGGAAGGTTCCGCTGTTGGCAATGGCTACGACATAACGTAGTTGTTGTATGTTCATGTGTGACACTTCTTTCTTGAAAAATCAATCAATACTATTATACCAGATTTTATCCTCTTTTTGTTGATACTAAAAAGCCCAGGCAACCCTGAGCTTGAATTAATTAAAAAGTAGTCTTATTCGTCTGATTTGTCTGTCAAGAAGTACTCGTTTTCACGTTTGTCATAGTCAAAGGTCAAACGAACAGCATCTACCTTACCACTTTCTGGATTATAATCACGGTAGCTAAGACTCACTGACTGAGTGAGATCGCCTTGTTCAGTTTGTGTCATTTCATGATAAGTGAAGCTAGCCTCTGGGTGTTTTTCAACCACCTCAGAAAGTCGTGTCCCCTTGAGCAAATCAGCTTGTGTACCTACAGACAACTTTTCATAGTCATCTTTTGTCCAGTTGCTATGATAGTCATCAACTTCTTTGACCTTATCATAGTCGAAGGTTGCTGAGGCAGATTTCAAAACATAGACACCGTCTTTTATCTCGAAAGTCAAACGAACATAGTTGTTTCCATCTGTATTTTCTTTTCTATAGGTAAGGTCTAGTAAATCTGGTTTATCTTCCTCGTAAGCATCACTATACTCGGCATCAGTCGCCTTACCATGAGCGTCCAAAACCTCGTCCAATGTCAAAGTACCAACCTTCAACTCCTTAAACTGATCCTCAGTCCAGTCAAACTTATAATTCTCATCGATGTACAGATAAGCTCTATCGTGACCGTCACTTTGGAACTGCTCAGCATGGTTCATGACAAATTTCACTGCTTGATAGCCTGCTCCAGCAAGCGAAGTCATGAAGAAGATGATTGACATGACTAGGGCAATAATAGATAGTGCCTTGCGTGTTGACTTCAGACTCAAAACCAAAGTCACAATAGCCAAAATGATAAGGAAGAAAGCAAGGAAAGTAAAGACAAAACCGAAAGGAAGCGTCCAAGACAGAATGACAAATAGAATCCCCAAAACTAGGATAATAATTGGCAAAGCAATATTAACAAAAGCATTGTTCTTGGTTACTTTTGGTTTGTAATAAGGGTTTTCCAAAGGTATCTGACTTGTCTTTGGAGTTTCTTTTTCTTGCTCTTTCTCCATATTCAACTCAGGCATTGGCTTAGGAGCTTCCTCCTCTAATGCCACCTGAGCCTCGTCTGGTTGCGTATCTGCTACTGAGTCAGCTGTCACCTCTTCAGTAGCTTCAGAACTATCCACCTGCTGAGCCTCAACCTGCTCAGACACTTGGGCACTTGGTTCCTCCGAAGCAATGACAAAGCCCTCTTTCTTAGCTTCCATAAACTCCTCAGGACTTGGTTTACGACCATTGGCGTCCTCAAAGTGACGCACCCATTCTTCTCTAGTTGCCATAGCTGACTCCTTTATCTCTTTTTCTTTATTTTATCATACTTTAATCTGGTCTTATGAAAATAAGGTCAGATATAAGAAAGAATTTTTTGAAACTGCCTGATGTGCTTTAGTGTCAAGCCATCTCATGAAAATGGATGAAAGAAGAAAAGAAACTATCCCAAAAAGTTAGATTTTTCTGTCTAACTTTTGTGGTGCCATTCACTTCTAGTGAATTATAGTATTTTCACTGT
>NZ_KV791103.1:0-1753 GCF_001807855.1 Streptococcus sp. HMSC10E12 | reverse complement strand
GAGCAAGCTAGTGAATAAAACAAAAAACTCACCTGCGGGTGGGTTTTTGTTTTTCTCATATTTATATCAAAAAATGATTAATTATTTAGTAAAAACCGAACGTTTTGAAAGAATATTCGGAATTTTTTGACTTTCGACTTTACTTATGCTAAAATTCAATATATGTTAGAAAAGCTAACAAGTAAATCCATTATAGGAGGCTCTTATGGCACTTATTGAATTTAAAAATGTTAATAAATATTACGGAGACTATCATGCACTTCGTGATATCAATCTAGAAATTGAAAAAGGACAAGTTGTGGTTCTCTTGGGACCTTCTGGGTCTGGGAAATCCACTCTCATCCGTACTATCAACGCCTTGGAATCCATCGATAACGGTACGCTTATCGTTAACGGACATAATGTGACGGAAGCTTCTGCCAAAGATTTGGTAGAATTGCGTAAGGAAGCCGGTATGGTTTTCCAACACTTTAACCTCTACCCGCACAAAACCGTTCTTGAAAATGTAACCTTGGCACCTATCAAGGTTCTTGGAATCAGTAAGGCAGAGGCTGAAAAGACTGCTGAAAAATTCCTTCGCTACGTTAACATGTGGGACAAGAAGGATTCATACCCTGGCATGCTTTCTGGTGGACAAAAACAACGTATCGCTATCGCCCGTGGTCTTGCTATGAATCCTGAGCTCTTGCTCTTTGACGAACCAACGTCAGCTCTTGACCCAGAGACTATCGGTGACGTGCTTGCGGTTATGCAAAAACTTGCCAAAGGTGGTATGAATATGGTTGTCGTAACCCACGAAATGGGCTTTGCCCGTAGTGTGGCTGACCGTATCATTTTCATGGCTGAAGGTCAAGTTCTTGTAGACACTACGGATGTGGATGGTTTCTTTGACAATCCAACTGAACCTCGTGCGGTTCAATTCCTTTCTAAGATTATCGATCACAACTCTGATAATGTCCAAGTGGATGCCTAAGGAGGTTGCCTATGATTTTCAAAAAAATCTTACGTTACCTAACCGTTGCAAGCTTGGCAATTCTCACTATTTTTCTTATCACGAGTCACAAGACTAAGGCGGAAGACACTAGTAAGCTTCTTGATAGTAAAGCAGTCCAAAAGATTGTTAAGCGAGGGACACTCAATGTCGGTGTGAAGCAAGACGTTCCTAACTTTGGTTACTATTCTGCTAAGACTAATACCTACGAAGGTATGGAAGTTGATCTTGCTAAGAAGATTGCTGATGAGTTAAAAGTTAAAGTGAATTATATCCCAGTAACGACGCAAACTCGTGAACCACTTATGGATAACGGTACTATCGACTTACTTATCGCTACCTATACCATTAATGATGAACGTAAGGCTTCTTACGCTATCTCAACTCCTTACTACTATGACCAAATCGGTTTCTTGGTTCTTAAGGATTCAGGTATTAACAAAATCTCAGATTTGAATGGTAAGACTATCGGTGTTTCTCAAGGGGCGTCAACTAAGGCTGCGTTGCAAGAGTACGCTTCAGCTAATAACCTTAAGTTCAACTATGTTCAACTCGGATCTTTCCCAGAATTGGCTGTTTCTCTTTACGCTCACCGTGTAGATGCTTTCTCAGTTGATAAATCTATCCTCTCTGGATATGAAAGTAAGAAAACTAAAACCTTAAAAGAAGGTTTCAAAACACAAGAATACGGTATTGCCTCAAGCAAGTCTAATCAAGAGTTGATTGATTATACCAACGATTTGATTGCTAAATGGCAAAAAG
>NZ_KV791102.1:1335-1484 GCF_001807855.1 Streptococcus sp. HMSC10E12 | reverse complement strand
AGCTAACGAATTCAGCTTCGTTCTTAAAGATTCAACAGGTAAGACTCTTGAAACTGTAAGCAATGATGCTTCAGGTAACGTTAAGTTCAAAGCTCTTGAATTCAAGAAGGGTGACGAAGGCGTACACAACTACACAGTAGAAGAAGTTA
>NZ_KV791102.1:686-1315 GCF_001807855.1 Streptococcus sp. HMSC10E12 | reverse complement strand
CTCCAGAAGAACCTAAGTTCCAACCAGAGAAATATGTATTGAATACAGCTAAATTCTCTATCACTGATAACAAGCTTCTCGATGACGATTCAGAGTTGGCAGACAAGTACAATGATACTAATGCCAACCCATACGCTGACAAAGCTGATAACAACGAAGCAGAAAACATCAATACTAAGTCTGTTAAACGCGGCGAAAAGATCTACTATCAAGTATGGTTGGATACAACTAAATTCGACGCAGCTAACAAAGACAACGTTCAAACTGTAGGAATCACTGATGACTTCGATGAAACTAAGGTTGATGTAGATGGTTCAGCAATCAAAGCTTACGATTCAGTAACTGGAGCTGATGTCACTGATAAATTTGACATTAAAGTTGAAAATGGTGTTATGACTGCAACCCTTAAAGCTGGCTTCACTAAGTCACTTGGCGACGCAGAAAATACTCAAATCATTGATACAACTAAATTTGAATTTGGACGTTACTACAAGTTTGATATTCCAGCAACAGTTAAAGCTGATGTACCTGGTGGTTCAGACATCGAAAATACAGCTGCCCAAGTTGTTAACTATTACAACCCAGTAAGCAAGACAGTTGAAAAACCAAACAAACCAACTGAAAAACGT
>NZ_KV791102.1:0-666 GCF_001807855.1 Streptococcus sp. HMSC10E12 | reverse complement strand
AAGGTAAGACTCTTGAAACTGTAAGCAACGATGCTTCAGGTAACGTTAAGTTCTCAGCTATGTCATTCAAGAAGGGTGACGAAGGCGTTCACAACTACACAGTAGAAGAAGTTAAAGGAACTGACGCAACCGTTACATACGACACAATGAAAGCGAATGTAACAGTTACAGTTAAACACGATGGAACAGCTAAAGTTCTTATCGCGACTGTTGGCGACATTGCGGACAAAGAATTTAACAACCGTGTAACTCCTCCGGAAGAACCTAAGTTCCAACCAGAGAAATATGTTGTTTCTGAAGAGAAATTCGATATCACTGGTGACAAGCTCGTTGATGATGATAAAGAATTGGCAGACAAGTACGCAGATACAAATGCGAACCCATATGTCGATAATACAAACAACAACGAAGCTCAAAACTTGAATACTAAGACTGTTAAACGTGGCGATAAGTTGGTTTACCAAGTATGGTTGGATACAACTAAATTCGACGCAGCTAACAAGGACAACATCCAATCAGTAGGAATCTCAGATGACTACGATGAAACTAAATTGGATCTTGACGCTACGAAGATTAAAGCTTACGATTCAGTAACAGGCGCAGAAGTAACAGATAAATTTGATATCACTGTGAACAACGGTGTGATTACTGCAACACTTAAAGATG
>NZ_KV791101.1:0-1139 GCF_001807855.1 Streptococcus sp. HMSC10E12 | reverse complement strand
TTGCTTTAATGGCACATTTATACTTCTAAATATAAAAGCTGAGTCTTGCAGTAGAAACTGCTCGACTCAGCTCAGACCGTAGACAAACTACCGTTATAACTTGAAAAAGTGTAACGGTAGTTTATTTTTTTTATGAAATTTTCGAAAATATGTATAAAAATCTTTATAATAGAAGTCCTCACGGACTCTTATGTAAGCCACATAGATACTTTTTTCAAATTCATCGCAGCACAAGTAAACATCGTATCCATTGTCACCTTTCCTAAACTGCGGAAACGTGTCCATCTCATACCATGTTGCTCTTTAGCGTCACCAAATCGTCTTTCTATTGTTTGGCTTCTCATTTTATATATTTTTTTAATTGAATCCATAAACCTTAAATCTTCAACTATATCTAAATCATCTTGCCATACGTGCCTTTGGATTTGTTTTTGACACTGTTTATTTTCAGTGCATTTGTTCAATAGTGGGCATTCACGACATGTGTCAGAGTTTGACATATATAGTCTGTGCCCAGTTGGCATTGTTCTTTTGTAAGTTAAAAACTCATCATTAGGACAGATATAGCTATCATAATATTCATCGTAGATGAAATCGCGAATTTTGAAGAAACCTTCTTTTCCTTTTGGTCGAGTATACGGCATCACAGGTATCATTAATTTTTCAATAAGATAGTGTGCATTAGCTGGAGTTTTATATCCAGAATCGACTGCTACATATCTCGCTTTTAAACCTGCTTTCTCCATTCTTTCTATCATAGGTTTCAATTGCGTACTATCATGGATATTTCCTGGAGTGACGTGTGAATCTAAAATGAAGCCGTGTCTATCGACACATGCATGTAGCGAATAGGCAAATTGCTTTTCTCTCTCGCTCTTTACATAATAACCAGACTCTGGATCAGTTTTGCTTTCTTTTATATATTTAGTTTTCGCTTCCTTTTTCTTTTTTATAGGCTTTTTTCCATCGGCTTTTCTTAGAAGATTTACTTCATCATCCAATTCTTTTTGGTATGCTTTGGCTTCAATTTGAACAACTTTCTTAATGTATTTATTTTTATTAGCATTGGCTTTAATATGAGTTGAATCGATAAAAATTTGTTCGGTATTAATAAGGTTGTTTTCAAAAGCAATTTTTAA
>NZ_KV791100.1:0-17846 GCF_001807855.1 Streptococcus sp. HMSC10E12 | reverse complement strand
ACCACTAGCACAGCTAGTGGTTTTCGTGAGACAACAAAAAAGAAGCTACGATTCATTCACGTAACTTCTTTTCTTTTTATCTAGCAACTAGAATTAGTTGTTAAGAGCTGCTGCCATTGTAGCTGCAACTTCTGATTCAAAGTCGTTAGATGCTTTTTCGATACCTTCACCAACTTCAAAGCGAACGAATTCTACTACTGAAGCGTTTACTGATTCAAGGTAAGCTTCAACTGTTTTGCTGTCGTCCATGATGTAAACTTGAGCAAGAAGTGTGTATGCTTGGTCAACTTTAGTGTTGTCAAGCAAGAAGCGGTCCATTTTACCTGGGATGATTTTATCCCAGATTTTTTCTGGTTTACCTTCAGCAGCCAACTCAGCTTTGATATCTTCTTCAGCTTGAGCAAGAACAGCATCAGTCAATTGAGCTTTAGAACCATATTTAAGGTGTGGAAGAGCTGGTTTGTTAACCATAGCACGGCTTTCGTTATCTTGATCGATAGCGTGGTTAAGTTGTGCCAATTCATCTTTGACAAATTGTTCGTCCAATTCAGTGTATGAAAGAACAGTTGGTTTCATCGCTGCGATGTGCATTGAGATTTGTTTTGCAAGAGCATCATCTCCACCTTCGATAACTGAAACAACACCGATACGTCCACCATTGTGTTGGTAAGCTCCGAAGTGTTGTGCATCAGTTTTCTCAACAACTGCAAAACGACGGAATGAAATCTTTTCACCGATAGTAGCTGTAGCAGTTACGTATGCAGCTTCAAGAGTTTCACCTGAAGGCATAGTCAATGCAAGTGCTTCTTCGTTGTTAGCTGGTTTACCTTCAGCAATTACTTTAGCTGTTTCGTTTACCAACTCAACGAATTGAGCGTTCTTCGCAACGAAGTCAGTTTCAGCATTAACTTCAACAACTGCTGCAACGTTACCGTTAACGTAAACACCAGTCAAACCTTCAGCTGCAACACGGTCAGCTTTCTTAGCTGCTTTAGCCATACCTTTTTCGCGAAGCAATTCAATCGCTTTTTCGATATCACCTTCAACTTCAACCAATGCTTTTTTAGCGTCCATGACACCAGCACCAGATTTTTCACGCAATTCTTTAACAAGTTTAGCTGTAATTTCTGCCATTTTGTTTTTCTCCAAATTTATTTTATCAAACTAAGGGGCAGGGCTGAGCCCCGCCCCTTAGGTGTTTGTCGTATCTTTAGTGGGCATTGAGCCCAAACCAATCTTAAAGATTAGTTGTTGTCACCTTCGACAACTTCAACGATTTCTTCGATTGAATCAGCTGCAGCTGCTTCTTGGAAATCTGCAGAAGCATCTTCACCTTGGTTACCTTCGATGATAGCATCAGCCATTTTTGAAGTAATCAATTTAACGGCACGGATAGCGTCATCGTTAGCTGGGATGATTACATCGATCTCATCTGGATCAGCGTTTGTATCAACCATCGCTACAACTGGGATACCAAGTTTTTTAGCTTCTTTAACAGCGATTTGTTCTTTGTGTGGGTCAACGATGTAGATTACATCTGGAATGCGAGGCATATCTTCGATACCACCCAAGAATTTTTCAAGACGTGCACGTTGTTTGTTAAGAAGTGCAACTTCTTTCTTAGGAAGAACTTCGAAAGTTCCATCAGCTTCCATTTGTTTGATTTCTTTCAAACGAGCGATACGTTTTTGGATAGTATCCCAGTTTGTAAGAGTACCACCCAACCAACGGTGGTTGATGTAGTATTGACCAGCACGAGTTGCTTCTTCAGCTACTGCTTCAGCTGCTTGTTTTTTAGTACCAACGAACAAGATTACTGCATCGTTAGCTGCTGCTTCACGAACGAATTCGTAAGCTGTATCAGCCATTTTTACAGTTTGTTGCAAGTCGATAACGTGGATTCCGTTACGTTCTGTGAAGATGTACTTAGCCATCTTAGGATTCCAGCGACGAGTTTGGTGACCGAAGTGAACACCAGCCTCAAGAAGTTGTTTCATTGAAATTACTGCCATGAGTATTTCTCCTTAAAAATTGTTTTTTCCTCTTCTAAGCTTTAGACTTGCAGTCCCACCCTGCGGCAACAAGACCACAATCGGCTTAGAATGAGTATTTGTCACTTTACGCAACTATAGTATTTTATCAAAAAAAGGGACATTTGACAAGCTCTAAAATCAGGCTAATCATTAGAAAAAATCCACTCGTATTAAAATTGCAATCGTTTTCTTTGAGGTTGATAAGTATTTTGTTTATAATTAGGCTATCAAAAATAGAGGAGGACATTATTTTGTCATTAGTCGGAAAAGAAATTATTGAATTTTCAGCACAAGCTTACCACAACGGGGAATTCATTACTGTTACAGATGAAGATGTTAAGGGAAAATGGGCTGTTTTCTGCTTCTACCCTGCAGATTTTTCATTTGTCTGCCCAACTGAACTCGGTGACCTTCAAGAACAATATGAAGCTCTTAAATCTCTTGGTGTAGAGGTTTACTCTGTCTCTACTGACACTCACTTTGTTCACAAAGCTTGGCATGATGACTCAGATGTTGTTGGAACTATTACTTATCCTATGATTGGAGATCCTTCACACCACATCTCACAAGGCTTTGATGTTCTTGGGGAAGATGGTCTCGCACAACGTGGTACATTCATCATTGATCCAGATGGCGTTATCCAAATGATGGAAATTAACGCTGATGGTATTGGACGTGATGCAAGCACTCTTATTGATAAAGTCCGTGCTGCTCAATATATTCGCCAACATCCAGGTGAAGTTTGTCCGGCCAAATGGAAAGAAGGAGCTGAAACACTTACTCCTAGCTTAGATCTTGTAGGTAAAATTTAACAACCAGGGGGTATCCATGGTCTTAGACAAAGAAATCAAGACGCAATTAGCACAATATTTAAATTTACTAGAATCTGATATTGTATTACAAACAGATTTAGGGGATGATGATAATTCTCGAAAAGTGAAGGAATTTCTTGACGAGATTGCCGCTATGTCTGACCGCATTAGTCTTGAATCAACACATTTAAAACGTCAACCTAGTTTTGGTATTGCACAAAAAGGGCAAAAAAGTCGTGTTATTTTCTCAGGCTTACCAATGGGCCACGAATTCACATCTTTCATTTTAGCTCTCTTGCAAGTTTCTGGTCGTCCACCTAAAGTTGATGAGGACACTATCGAACGTATCAAGAAGATTGATAAACCCATCGATTTAGAGACTTATGTTTCATTAACATGTCACAATTGTCCGGACGTTGTTCAAGCCTTTAATATAATGGCTGTTTTGAACCCAAATATCACTCACACCATGATTGAAGGTGGTATGTATCAGGATGAGGTCAAAGCCAAAGGTATCATGTCTGTTCCTACGGTTTACAAAGACCAAGAAGAATTTACATCTGGTCGTGCAACCATTGAACAGCTTGTAGAAAAATTGGACGGACCACTTGATGCTGATGCTTTCGCTGATAAAGGTGTCTATGATGTTTTGGTTATTGGTGGTGGTCCTGCTGGAAACAGTGCGGCCATCTATGCTGCCCGTAAAGGTTTAAAAACTGGTCTTTTAGCAGAAACCTTTGGTGGACAAGTTATCGAGACAGTCGGCATTGAGAACATGATTGGTACGCTATATACAGAAGGTCCTAAGTTAATGGCCCAAGTTGAGGAGCATACGAAATCTTATGATGTTGATATCATCAAAAGTCAATTAGCTACTGGCATTGAGAAGAAAGAACTTATTGAAGTGACACTGGCTAACGGTGCCGTTTTAAAATCCAAAACTGCTATCCTAGCTCTCGGAGCCAAATGGCGTAATATCAACGTTCCTGGCGAGGAAGAATTCCGCAATAAAGGTGTTACTTACTGCCCACACTGTGATGGTCCACTATTTGAAGGGAAGAATGTTGCAGTTATCGGTGGTGGTAACTCAGGTTTGGAAGCGGCTTTAGATTTAGCAGGCATTACTAAACATGTTACAGTCTTAGAGTTCTTACCTGAATTAAAGGCAGATCAAGTCTTACAAGAACGAGCTGCTAAAACTGATAATCTAACCATTCTTAAGAACGTTGCAACCAAAGAAATTGTTGGTCAAGATCATGTAACTGGTTTGAATTACGTTGAGCGTGATACAAACGCAGAAAAACATCTTGATCTTGAAGGTGTCTTTGTTCAAATTGGTCTTGTACCAAGTACTGCTTGGCTCAAAGATAGTGGCATTGAACTCAATGAGCGCCAAGAAATTATCGTTGATAAATTTGGTTCAACAAATATCCCTGGTATTTTTGCTGCAGGTGACTGTACAGATAGCGCCTACAAGCAAATTATTATCTCCATGGGGTCTGGTGCTACAGCTGCTATTGGAGCCTTTGATTACTTGATTAGACAATAATCAACACTAACATGTTAGTAATCAATCTACAACAGTTATAATTAATATGAAGAGGTTGAATGTCTTTCAACCTCTTTATGTTTCTTGTAAATAGGCAGTTTGAATAATCAACCAGTCAATTTGATGAAAGAGACTTGACGAATCTTTTTTTTTTCGATAGAATGGTATCTGTTATGGCGGTATAGCCAAGTGGTAAGGCACGGCTCTGCAAAAGCTTGATCGTCGGTTCAAATCCGTCTACCGCCTTCATAATACGAAGACACCTTAGGGTGTCTTTTTTCATTATTGCATATAAAAATACCCGAAGCTAGAAACCTCGGGTATTCATTATTCTTATTTAATCGCTTCAATCAAAGCTTCCGCTTGATTCTGAAGGCTTTCAAGAACTTCTTCAGTTGCTAGGAATTTCCCATCCGCCCAAGCTGTATCATTTACACGTGTCGCTGTAAAATCACCAACCACTTGGGTACGGATAAATGGTAACAAGTCTTTGTAGGCATCAAAAAGTTGATTGTGACCACCATTAGCAACTGATGACACGGTTACAATCTTATCTTGAAGAGCTGATGGCCCTGAAGGATCTGATAGGTCAAGGGCACGGCTCAACCAGTCAAGCAAATTTTTCACTAGCCCAGGAATTGAGAAATTATAAACCGGTGAGAAAATCCAAATTGCGTCTGCTGCCAAGACCTGTTCTCGAACTTCTGCCAAAACTGGAAGAACTGGACTTTCTAAATCCTGATTAAAAACAGGTACTTGACTATAGTCAAGATAAGAAATATTAGCTTTACCAGCTAGCATTTTCTCAGATTCTTCTGCTAATTGGTGGTTAAATGATCCCTTACGAAGAGACCCAACGATAAATAGAATGTTTTTCATAATACACTTCCTTTGTATTTCTAATAAATGTTTTTTATTACTACATAGTAATATATATAATTCCATTAGAAATATAAAGAAATATGCTCAAACATTCTTAAATTTTTTCAGGAGCTCTACCAACTGTTCCTGTTCTTCAGGTGTTAGAACGGAAAAAGTCTCCTCAATAGCTCGCTGATGTGGCGGGATTGCTGCTTGAATAATACGACGGCCCTCATCCGTCAAATCAACCTCGAAAGCACGCTTATCTGTTTGGCAGGCTTCTCGCGTCAACCAACCTTTTTTCTCCATATTTTTAATGACGACAGTCATATTCCCGGAGGTGGCAAGCATGCGGTCAATTAATTCGCCAATCTTCATACGTCCTTTGGCATTAAGCACCTCCATGACACCAAATTGAGTTGGTGTCAAATTAAATTCTTTAAAGGTCTCAGAAACCTTGGCATCGATGGTACGAAAAGCCTTACGCATAACTACCATACTTTTTACAGCCATGTTTTTATCTAAGTCACTCATTTCTAGTCCTTTCCAAATAGATGCTGTTTTTATTACTCTACCACAGTTTTTCTAAAAGTGGTATATGAAAATGAAAAAATAAGAAAAAAGAGTCCTTAGATATCTAACCAATACCTCAGAACTCTTTCATTTCTAACTATTACGATTCCAAAAAAGGGCTAATAAGATAACAGCACCTAGTACCGAAGGGACTATAGCAGTATCTGCTAGCATCGGTCCCCAATTTCCAAAAAGAAGCTGACCAACAAAAGCACCTAACCATCCAACAAAGGTCTTACCAATACAGCCCATACGTTCACCCCTATTTGATATAGCAGAGGCAATAAGGCCAATGAGAAAACCAACTATCATACTTCCAATCATGAGAAATCCTCCATCACTCTTAGATTGCCCAATCCCCATTTCGGAAGATCGGTACACGACTACCATCTTGGCGGATACCATCAATATCCATTTGATTTGAACCAATCATAAAGTCTACGTGTACATCAGAACGATTAAGACCAGCTTCCTTAAGCTCCTCTTCTGTCATGTCTGCCCCTCCCTCAACACTGGTAGCATAGGCTGCTCCAATAGCTAGGTGGTTGGATGCATTCTCATCAAAAAGAGTGTTAAAGAAGGTGATGCCTGACTGTGAAATAGGACTTGGATCTGGTACCAAAGCACATTCACCTAGAGCACGCGCCCCATTATTGTTGAAGACGAGATTCTTCATCACTTCATCGCCTTGGTCCGCTGTGATGTCTACAATTTCACCATCTTTGAAGGTTACCTTGATTCCCTCAATAATATTACCATTGTAGCTTAGAGGCTTTGTGCTTGAGACATAGCCATCTGCACGGCGAAAATCAGGTGCCGTAAAGACTTCTTCTGTTGGCATATTAGGAAGGAAGCCTTCACCTTGCGCATTAATGGCACCTGCAGACTCCCAAACGTGGTTTTTAGGTAATCCTAATGTCAAATCTGTTCCAGGTGCTTGGTAGTGTAAGGCTGAGAATTGTGCCTCATTGAGTAGGCGTGCTTTAGCATCCAAACGGTCAGCATGTTCCTTCCAAGCACGTACAGGGTCCTCTTCATAGACACGACAAGTCTTGAAAATTTGGTCCCAAAGTAAATCTACAGCTTCCTCATCACTCGAAGCATCGGTAAAGACCTTCTTAGCCCATTCCTTACCAGCTGCAGCAGCTACAGTCCAACTAACCTTATTAGACTGAGTTGCCACCTGCATAGGTTTAAAAGCCACTCCAGTAGCTTTAGCATGAGCAGATAAACGTTCAGGAGCTACACCATTAAGAGCACCTGGATCTGATGAACGAACACCTAAGCGACTTGCCTTCTTGGCCAACAAATATTCCATCTCAGCTTTTTTATAGGCAGGAACCTCTTCGATACGGTCCATATCAGCGTGCAAGAAGCGCTCGCGATTAATAATATCATCTGACCATTGAACGATTACCTCAGCTGCTCCTAGAGCATAGGCTTCTTTAACTAAGAGATGAGCTAGCTCTGCTTGTTCTACATCAATGCTCAAGGCCACTGTGTGACCAGGTTGCACATTAATCCCATTAGCAACCAATAATTTGGCATATTTCTCAAGATTTTCTTTAAAATTTGGTAAAACCATGATTAACTCCTTGAAACTATAATTTTCTATCAGTATACCATAAGACGAAGAAAAAGGTTTCTTCTCAGCTTTGGCTTTTTAACATCACATGCAGACCCCTAAACAAAAAGAGAACGGAGACTGACTCCATTCTCTCAAAGTTGATGACGATTCTCTTTAGCTATTAAAAGAAATCGTCAAAAAGACTTAATTGATTATCTTCTGGCATATTTCCTAGGATGCCCATTTCATCCAATTTTTCAACCAAGGTTGATGATAGGCCTCCTCGTTTACGTAATTCTGTCTTGGAAAGGAATTCACCTTCTTCACGCGCAGCAACCACTTGCTTAGCAACGTTCTCACCCAAACCTTCAAGTGCAATAAACGGTGGAATCAAAGTATCTCCTTCAATCAGAAATTCAGTTGCCTGACTCTTATAAAGATCCAACTGACCAAAGGTAAATCCACGTTCTAACATTTCATTGACAATTTCAAGCGTTGTAAATAAGTCATTTTCAACATTAGTCGCTTCATTTCGTTGGCGCTTCTCCTTAATATCTTCCATTCGAGCTTTAACAGCATCAAGACCCGCAGACATCGTCTTAAGCTCAAATGCTTTAGCTCGAATCGAGAAGTAGGCACAATAGTAATAAATAGGATGGTGCACTTTGAAATAAGCTACACGTAGGGCCATCATAACGTAGGCTGCCGCATGGGCTTTAGGGAACATGTACTTGATTTTACCACAAGATTCAATGTACCAGTCTGGAACATTATTTTCACGCATGGCTTGAATATAGCCATTACGCTCTTCTTCGGAAATCTTCAACCACATCCCCTTACGCACACGTTCCATGATCGTGAAGGCCATCTTAGGATCTAATCCCGCATGCATTAGGTATACCATGATATCGTCACGACAACCGATAACGGTTTTCAGAGTGGCAATACCTTCCTTGATCAAATCTTGTGCATTACCCAACCAAACGTCTGTACCATGGGACAAACCAGATAACTGTAAGAGTTCCGCAAAGGTCGTCGGATGCGTCTCGTCTACCATACCACGAACAAAGTTAGTCCCAAACTCAGGGATTCCCAACATTCCCGTTGGTGTCCCAATCTGTTCAGGTGTTACCCCTAAAATATCAGTCCCTGAAAAAAGTTTCATTACATCTGGATCATCTGCTCGAATATCTTTTGGATCGATTCCTGATAAATCCTGCAACTTACGAATCATAGTCGGATCATCATGTCCCAGAATATCAAGCTTCAACACGTTCTCATCAATATCGTGGAAGTTAAAGTGAGTCGTCTGCCAGGCAGCCGTTACATCATCTGCCGGATATTGAACAGGTGTGAAATCATAGACATCCATATAATTTGGAATAACAACAATACCACCCGGGTGCTGACCTGTGTTTCGCTTAACACCCGCAGCCCCCATGGCTAAACGATCGACCTCGGCATCACGGTAAAACTTATTGTAATCACGTTCGTAACCTTTAACAAAACCATAAGCCGTCCGATCTGCAACAGTTCCTACTGTTCCGGCACGAAAAGCATATTGCTCTCCAAAAATATCACGAACGTCCAAGTGGGCTGATGGTTGATCATCACCGGAGAAGTTCAAATCGATATCAGGAACCTTATCCCCATCAAAACCTAGGAAGGTCTCGAAAGGAATATCCTGACCATCTTTTTTATACTCCGTTCCACATTCCGAACACTCCTTATCAGGCAAATCGAAGCCAGATCCATAGGAACCATCTGTAATAAACTCTGAGTGTTGACAATTAGGACATAGATAATGAGGTGGCATCGGATTGACCTCAGTAATTCCAATCATCGTCGCAACAAAACTAGATCCGACAGATCCACGCGAACCAACTAGGTAGCCACGTTCATTTGAACGGTTAACTAGCATCTGCGAAGCCAGGTAGATTACGGCAAAACCATTACCAAGAATTGAAGACAACTCTTTCTCAATTCGCAGGTCAATAATATCAGGCAAAGGATTTCCATAAAGCTCAAACGCTCTAGCATATGTCATCTCCGCAACCTGTTCTTCCGCACGATCAATGAAAGGTGTGTACAAGTCTTTTTTGACAACCTCAACCTCTTCAATTTGATCTGCCATAGCCTGCGTATTAGTTACAACAATTTCATAGGCTAAGTCTTTTCCCAAAAAGGCAAAGTCATCTAGCATCTCGTTAGTTGTCCTAAAATGAGCTTCAGGTAAAGGAGCAGGTTTCGCATTTTCTCCCTTACCAATTGGCCTATTAATCATGGCTCCTTGTCCCAAAGCACGAACAATGATTTCACGGTAAATGGCATCCTCAGGGTTGATATAGTGTACATTTCCTGTAGCCAGCACAGGCTTGTCCAGACGATTAGCGACTTCAATCAAATCCCGAATCAGTTGTTCTATAGCCTCCTCATCCTTGATTAAATCCTTTGCAATCAAGGGTGCATAAATTGCCGGTGGCATAACTTCAATAAAGTCATAATATTTAGCAACTTCAACCGCCTTGTCAATACCGTGAGACAGAAGCGTATCAAAAACCTCACCATCAGCACAAGCAGAACCTACAATAATTCCCTCACGATACTCATCTAAGACCGTACGAGGAATACGTGCTACTCCCTCAAAGTATGAGACATTTGATAAACTTACCAACTTAAAGATATTCTTCAAGCCAGTTTGATTCTGAACATATAGCGTCGCATGTTTAACACGAGACTTTTTATACGAATCTTCAGAAACCAAATCCGTGTTCAACTGTTCCAGATTAGTCAAACCGTGCTTATCAAACACATCTTTTATGAAGATAAACAACAAACGACCCGTAGCTTCCGCATCATAATTGGCCATATGGTGATGATCCAAAGCCACACCAAACCGCTTCGTCAAAGGCCCCAAACCATGACGCTTATACTCAGGATAAAGATTTCGTGCAAATTCTAAAGTATCAATAACCGGTTGTGAAATTGTTGGTAACTGATGTCTTTCATAATTGGCATTCATAAAACCAACGTCAAAGGTCGCATTATGGGCTACTAGCACAGTTCCTTGACAGAATTCTTGAAACTCCTGTAAAACTTGCACTAAAGGTTTAGCACCTTTAACATGATTATCAGTAATACCGGTCAACTCAGTAGTAAATGCAGAAAGAGGATGTCCTGGATCTATGAATTCATCAAATTGCTCAATAATATTACCTTTATGCATTTTTGATGCCGCAATCTGAATCAAATCATTGTGGACAGCAGACAAACCCGTTGTCTCAACGTCAAATACAACATAAGTTGCTTCTTTTAATTCCAAATTCTGGGAATTATAAACAATAGGAACTTTATCCTCAACAAGATTGGCTTCAAGACCAAAAATAGCCTTAATCCCAGCTTTCTTAGCCCTATGGTAGCCATGAGGAAAACTCTGAACATTAGCATGGTCAGTAATGGCAACTGCTGGATGTCCCCAAGAAGCCGCTGTATCAATAAGATCTTCAACAGTTGGCATTGCATCCATAGTCGACATGTTGGTATGCGCATGAAATTCCACACGCTTTTGTCCCTCAGGCATCAAATCCTTACGAGGAGTATGGGAAATCTCTTTAATATCTTGCACATTCATAGTCAGACTATGAGTGAAAGGATTATTCTCGATACGGCCACGAACCCTAACCCAGTTCCCCTTTTTTATCATATCGAACTTAGCAAGCTCATCACTATCTTTGACCCATCGTTGCATAGCAAAACTAGAGGTATAATCAGTTACCTTAAAATTAATAATAATTCGACCCGTCTTAGTTTCACGTTGCTCTACATCAAAAATATATCCTTCAAAAACAACACGATTCTCTTCAGAATTAATATCAACCATTGGCGTTATTTCAGCCTTATCAAAACTAGCTTGACGTTGACTTTGTTTCTCAGCAAAATTTTGTGATGGTTCGGTCACAGGTTTCGGTGCTGGGGCACTTTCAAGAATAGATTGAAGCGCTTGTCTTGCTTGAGACTCGGCTTGTTCTTGTAAAGAAACCTTATTTGTTTGGTAAGCCTCTTCTAAAGAAGATGAAGCTTCCTTATCTTCGACAACAGAAATGGATACATCAGATAAACCAACTTGAGAAAGAGATTTAGATATCAAAGAAATAAATCTATCCTGTACATTTTCCTTTATAATATGCTCTGGAGCTTTAACAAAAATACTATTATTCGAAATCTCAACCTTTAGATTTGAGAATAAAGAATAAGTAGAAAAGTGTGACACTTTTAAACTATCTAAAGCATATGAAAAATAATCTCCAAGTAAAGAATCATCGCAAGCAGTAGTAACTAAACGAATCTCAAAAGAAGCTTTAGCACCTAAAGAATTAAAAGAAGAGTGAAGTAAACTATCAAAAAGAGCAAAAGACTCATAAGACAGAACACTAGGAAAAGAAAAAACAAAAAACCATTGGCGTTTTGATTTAAATAGCTTTACTATTTCAATAGAACCATCTTTAATTTCTTTAAAAGCATCGTGATCTTCAGGAAAACGAATTTGTTTTAAGAGAAGCTGAAATTTATCAGACATAAAAAATAAACTCCTATAGACAAAAAAACACTCCTTAAGGAGTGTAACTTATACCGGCGGCCGGGGTCGAACCGGCACGTCCTTGCGGACACTGGATTTTGAGTTCCATAACTCCATTATTTAAATCTTACAACCCTGATTTAATAGGGTTTTAAGCCTTTTGAATCTTGCAAAATAGACTCATTTTTCAAATTTTAGTAACTTTTTGGTAACACTCCATACCTTATCGTTCTAAGAGCATCATCAGAGAATAGACGATATGTCCCAACAGGTTATATTCATCCAGAGGTATTCAAGACACTTGTACGATTAACAGTTAATGTAATCATTTTATTTTCTCCTTTAATTAGGGTAAGTGTTTTTTATTATTTTAACAAAAATAACTCTTTAGCCCAAGAATTTGATAATTCATTTTCTAACAAAACTTTTTTTTTTAAATTTATCTTATGATATACTAAACTTATCAGCTATTGGTTCTGAAAAAGTGTCTGCCACAGTTTTACTACAAATTCTCATGACTTGTGCCAAGATTTATAAAAAACGGATAGCTATAATAGCTCTTAGAGCAAAAACATGACATATAGGAGGTTAAAGACATGTCATACTTTTATCTTTTTATCGCCATTGTAGGAGAGATATTGGGAACTAACCTTTTGAAATTATCAGACGGTTTTACAAAGCCTATTCCAACCGTTTCTGCCCTACTTAGCTATGGCGTTTGTTTCTATTTCCTCTCACTAGCAATGCAAAAAATTCCTTTAGGAATAGCTTATGCAACATGGTCAGCTGTCGGTTTAGTTTTGACAGCCTCTATCGCAGTAATGATTTTCAAAGAAACACTAAATGTTTATAGCATTATCGGTTTAATTTTGATTATCATTGGTGTTGTCATGGTTAACTTATTAGGAAATGCAGGACATTAATAAAACCGGCTCTATACTATTTGTAGTGGGTAAATCCCCTATGGATATTATGGAGCCTATTTTGTTGTAGAAAAAAAGTTCCATAAGAACTATAATGAAAAGCTAGAATTCTGTCAATATTTTGGACACATTTTGGGAGGGAATTTTGAAGACTAGCGTCCTCCTAATTTTCCCAATAAGTTTTAACTTCTTCAAAAATCTTATTCAAAAGTTCTGCATCTTTTTCTGACAACTGATTTTTTTCTATAACTCTATCTTTTAGTTCTGTTGCCTTTATTTTATTTCTTGCCACCGAAACTGCTATTGAATGTTTCAAAATATCAAACTCATCCTTTGAAAAGTTTGCAATATTGGTAAGATCTAATTGTTCTAGAGGTAAACTACTGATAATTGAATAAGGTTTTTGTCCCAGCAAATAATCTGTAGTAGTCCCAAAGATATTTGCTAATTTCACAACGAATTCTAATCCTGGTTCTAACGTTCCATTCTCCCACCGAGAATATGTCCCTTGTTGAACTCCAATTAATTCCGATATTTGTACTTGAGTTAACTTTTTTGATTTTCTGAGAGTTTTTAACCTCTCTGAAAATTTATAATCCTCTGTATACATAATTCTCCTATAGATATTCTTATTCGTATATTTTAGCTTGACAAAATATTCTAAACGGTATAAAATAGAATTATTCCATAAGGAATATTTATTTTGAGATTGAATATTCCATTGAGAATATTATAGCATAAAAGGAGGTAAAAGCGTATGTAACTAGTAGTCGATTTAAAAAATTTTAATAAAGGAGGTAGGATTCGACAAAATAAAAAATCTTGAAACAAATGTGCCGTTCGTTCCAAGATCAAAACATATTATGTAACAATTATACCACAGAAAACTCTTCAGTTGCACAAGAAAATTTCGGAGGTTTCACAAAAAGATGACCAATAAAGAGTTAGTCAATCAAATTTCTGGCCTAAACTCTACCTCTACTCTTAAAAATTGGATTCAACTGATTAAAGAGATAAGTGGCAAGGAATTTAAGAAAATTAAAGTTCCTATCAGTAGAAATCCCAGAACTCATCAATTAAGTTATACAGTTGCCTATGATTTTACAGACGAAGACCTTAGACAATTTCAAAAGTTAGCTAAACTAAAACTTGAAATAGGTCTAAAAGAGGCTATACAAGCCGTATTTGGGAGTCTAGCAGACAATGAACATGAATCCCTAAACCAAGTAATAGATGAGCTCTACGATGAACTGAGCGCCTTAAAACAGGAATTTAAGCGAGAAATGCGACTGATAAAAATTGAGAATTCCAACCTAAAAAAGAAAATCCAAGATATTGAAGAGTCGATGCAAACCGGCTTACTAGGGTTTGTTAACAAGAGGTCAAAAAATAGGTTCGGCTAATAGCGAGTTTTCGGCTGAGCCATGAGGCAGAAAGCCGAAAATGAGCGTAGATGCGGACGGACCATTTTTGACCGATAGGGTGTGTAGTAACACCACCCTCTGCAAGTTAGGTGTACCATCGAAAAAATTCAGTATTACCAAGGGTTTTGGAGATTTTAAGGGTGGCAAAATTAGGCAAAAAGTTGAATCAAAATCTATGGCAAAAAATGAGCATTTACGTTCTGTATTTGACTGGATTCAAATTCAGTTTGATAAGACTGAATTTTCGCCAAAAGAAATAATCGAAGATATCCTATTTCTTGACTTTGACCTATTTATTGAGAATAAGGGGAGCCTTAAATACTATAACTATGATAGCCAGCTTCATTATGGGAATATCCGTATCTACTATGGATCGAAAGAGTCGTCCTACATGCTTGTCATGTCAGGACAGGCACTAGAGTTCTATAGAGATATGGTATTAGATCCAAATAGTCTCTCCGAAAGACAGTTTCTGAACAACCTCTACTACAATTACATTCATTTTTCAGTAAGACGAATTGATATTGCAATAGATGATTTTAATGAAACACCCTATTTCACTCCTAATCAACTTCTAAAGATTTGTCAGAAGAAACGCTTTCTATATGGAAAAAGCACCTACTACAATACCTACGGAGATGAAACGATCGGTCAGACCTTATATTTAAGAAAACCCAATGATGATGAAAGACTTAGAATTTACGATAAGCGCTTAGAACAAGCTGAAAAGCTCGGGATCAGCAAGCGGTATATAGAAAATTGGATAAGAACTGAGTTAGAACTTAGGAAAGCAAAAGCTCACTACTTCATTCAAGAATGGTTGCATTCAGAAATAGATCTTCTTAACTTTACCAAGGGATACCTCAAAGAAAAAGTGAGGTTCTATAGTGATAGTCACTTCTCAAAACCTTTGAGATCTTGGGAAAAGTTTTTAGGTCACTCAAAACCTGTCTCTATCATTATTTCAAAACCAAAGACAGAACTAGAACAAAAATTAGAATGGTTTACCTATAAAGGTTCTGGAGCTATTCTAAAAGCGTATAAATTTCTATACGACAATAACTTACTGCATGAGTATGAGAAATCTAACTATCTCGCACTCAACAATATGGAATATCCACCAGATTTAGCAAGTGGATTAATAGAAAGGGCAATTCTCTTTAAAAGAGAAGATTTAATCCCTACAATCAAAGAAAATATCAAAAGGAGAAATTAAATATGGCAAAAATGCTCTCACAAAATGACTGGAATTTCAATAACATTGGAACAAAATTTGAATTGGATGAAGTCATTCCAAAATTTGAAACGGAAGTCCGAGCAGATGCAAACGGAGAAATTATCAAAAACCGAGATGGTAGCGAAAGACGTTTTAATACCGATAAAATCATTGGTTGGAAATACAATGTAACGATCAAGGATGGACAATTCAAAAAGAAATCAACCCAAGTCTCAGTAGACAATCCAGAAGCTTTAGTCGATAATGACTATATCCAAGCAATGGATCAAGTACCAGTTACATTTGACAATTTACAAGCTACTATGATTAGTTCAACGATGTATTACAAGGCGGATGCTATCCATTTAGTAGATGTAAAACAAAAATAAGTATAAGACAAGGGGAGTTAATCCTCCCCGTACTTAATCTAATTAGAAAAGGAGAGCACATGATTAAAACTGTAACAAAAGATGACCTTATCGAACTTGGATTTGCTCCAGGAACTGCAAGAAAGATTATCCATACTGGCAAATTACTATTAGTGAATCGTGGTTTTAATATCTACGATAACAAACGGATTGGTACAATTCCAGCCAGTGTCGCTGAAGAACTACTAGGAATTGAACTCCAGAAAGAAGCATAATGAATGACTATTCGTAAAACTAAAAGTGGTAAATGGACTGTTGATGTTTCTAACGGTTTCCACCCAGTCACACAAAAAAGAATACGTATTATTCGTAAAGGATTAAAATCTAAAAAGGAAGCCCTAGAACTTGAACAACATATTAGAGTTGTAGAATTAAAAGAAAAACAATTTGACTTTGTAGTAACAACGGATATGTTATTCGACTTACTTGAAGAAGATGATTTGAAAAATGGCAGAAAAGTAAGCTACACAAGTACACAAAGAAATAATTATGAGCGTCATATTAAGCCATATTTTAAAAATACAAATTTAAATAAATTAACGTATGACCATATATTCGAATTTCGTGAATACCTAAAAACAAAACCTAAAAAACAAAATGAAAATGAAGTTTTAAGCTATAATACAATTAATAAGGTTCTGATTCTACTTAAAAAAATTTTTGATACTGGTATAAGAAAATCACTCATTGATAAAAATCCAGTTAAGAATCTGAGAAAATTACCAATTAGGAAGCCTGATATTAAATTTTGGAGTATAGAAGAATTCACGAGATTTAGAGGACTTATTCGAGATGATGAAATAAGTTATGACCTGTTTTTCGTAATTGCTTTCTTTACTGGAATGAGAATGGGAGAAATCCTCGCATTGAACTGGAATGATATAAATCTTTTAACAAATACGATTTACGTTACCAAAACGGTATACTTTGTTAATAATACAAGCTACATTAATACAACAAAAACACGATCAGGAACTAGAAATATAACAATAAATCAGAAATTAGCAGAAATGCTAATAGATTGGAAAGTAAAACAAAAAGAAAAACTTGAGGAATTTACGAAAAATACTGAAGAACTTCAAATAATACAGAGTACACCAATATCAATTACAAAAAATATGATTGATAAGAAGTTTAAGCAAATACTAGAAAGGGATAAAGATTTAAAGAAAATAAGAATTCATGATTTAAGACACTCTCATGCATCATTACTTATAAATCAAGGAGAAGATTATCTTGTTGTCAAAGAAAGATTAGGACACGCATCTATTACAACAACAATTGATACTTATTCTCATTTGTACCCTAGCAAACAGAAAACATTGGCTAATAAACTTGATGATTTATTTTAAAATGGAAAAAATTGGTAACTCAACAAAAACAGAGAAAAAAAGACAAGGTCCGAAAACCTTGTCTTTTTTACTATACCGGCGGCCGGGGTCGAACCGGCACGTCCTTGCGGACACTGGATTTTGAGTCCAGCGCGTCTGCCAATTCCGCCACGCCGGCAAAGTATAACTGGGGTAGCTGGATTCGAACCAACGCATGAGGGAGTCAAAGTCCCTTGCCTTACCGCTTGGCTATACCCCAAAAATATAGGCGAATGAGGGGAATCGAACCCCCGAATGTCAGAGCCACAATCTGATGTGTTAACCACTTCACCACATTCGCCACTTTACTAACACGGGCAGTAGGAATTGAACCCACACTGAAGGTTTTGGAGACCTTAGTTCTACCTTTAAACTATGCCCGTAACTATGGAAGGGGAGGGATTCGAACCCCCGAACCCGAAGGAGCGGATTTACAGTCCGCCGCGTTTAGCCTCTTCGCTACCCTTCCAAAATATAAACAAATGGCGCGAGACGGAATCGAACCGCCGACACA
>NZ_KV791099.1:0-28579 GCF_001807855.1 Streptococcus sp. HMSC10E12 | reverse complement strand
AGTGGTTTTACCCACTACAGAAATTATAGAGCCGCTAAGTTTTGATAGTGATAAAAAGTCATAAAGCAAGTCGAGTTTTCGGAATTTTCCTAAAATCCTAGTAATAGTAAGGGATTTGTGATAAAATAAACGAGTAAATAAATAAAAGAAGAGGTATGTTAAATGTCACGTAAACCATTTATCGCTGGTAACTGGAAAATGAACAAAAATCCAGAAGAAGCAAAAGCATTCGTTGAAGCTGTAGCATCAAAACTTCCTTCATCAGATCTTGTTGAAGCTGGTATCGCAGCTCCTGCAGTTGACTTGACAGCTGTACTTGCTGCTGCTAAAGGTTCAGACCTTAAAGTTGCTGCACAAAACACTTACTTTGAAAATGCTGGTGCCTTCACTGGTGAAACTAGCCCACAAGTTTTGAAAGAAATCGGTACTGACTACGTTGTTATCGGTCACTCAGAACGTCGTGACTACTTCCACGAAACTGATGAAGACATCAACAAAAAAGCAAAAGCAATCTTTGCTAACGGTATGCTTCCAATCATCTGTTGTGGTGAATCACTTGAAACTTACGAAGCTGGTAAAGCAGCAGAATTCGTAGGTGCTCAAGTTTCAGCTGCTCTTGCTGGATTGACTGCAGAACAAGTAGCTTCAACAGTTATCGCATACGAACCAATCTGGGCTATCGGTACTGGTAAATCAGCTTCACAAGACGACGCACAAAAAATGTGTAAAGTTGTTCGTGACGTTGTAGCTGCTGACTTTGGTCAAGAAGTTGCTGACAAAGTACGTGTTCAATACGGTGGATCAGTTAAACCTGAAAACGTTGCTGAATACATGGCTTGTCCAGACGTTGACGGAGCTCTTGTTGGTGGTGCTTCACTTGAAGCTGAAAGCTTCTTGGCATTGCTTGACTTCGTTAAATGATTTTACATAAAGTCGGGGTTTTCCTCGGCTTTTTTGTTTTTTGATGAATAGCTTTATAAATAATTGCTTGGGATAAGACAAATGGTGCAGGTTTGTAAAAACGAACGCTTTAGGTGCTCTATTTTATAGGTTTAGGGTTTGACAAATAGAATTGGATTGCCCAAAGAGATAGATAATATGCTATAATTAGAATAGTATAACTAGAGCTCAGACGCTAATAGTCTGTATGCTCCGCATTTTTTTCCAAAAAGGAGAGTTAGAATCATGACTTTTGATGCAATTGACCAAATGGCGGTCAGCACTATTCGTTCACTTTCGATCGAGGCAATTCAAGCTGCGAATTCTGGGCACCCAGGTCTTCCTATGGGTGCAGCGCCAATGGCTTATGTGCTTTGGAACCATGTGATGAATGTTAATCCAAAGACTAACCGTAACTGGACAAACCGTGACCGTTTTGTTCTTTCTGCTGGTCATGGTTCTGCCTTGCTTTATAGTCTATTGCACCTTTCTGGCTATGATGTGACAATGGACGACTTGAAGAATTTCCGTCAATGGGGCTCTAAGACTCCAGGACACCCTGAAGTTAATCATACTGATGGTGTTGAAGCTACTTCAGGACCTCTTGGTCAAGGGATTGCTAATGCTGTTGGTATGGCCATGGCTGAAGCGCATTTGGCTGCTAAATTCAACAAACCTGGTTTTGATATTGTTGACCATTATACTTATGCCCTACATGGCGATGGCTGTTTGATGGAAGGTGTTTCTCAAGAAGCTGCCAGTCTTGCTGGTCACCTTAAACTTGGTAAGTTGGTACTTCTTTACGATTCAAATGATATCTCACTTGATGGACCAACTTCAATGGCTTTCACAGAAGATGTTAAGGCTAAGTTTGAAGCTTATGGTTGGCAACACATTCTTGTCAAAGATGGTAATGATTTGGAAGCTATTGCTAAAGCCATCGAAGAAGCTAAGGCTGAGACAGATAAACCATCTATCATTGAAGTTAAGACAATCATTGGTTATGGAGCTGAAGGACAAGGAACATCAGCTGTCCACGGTGCTCCAATCGGTCAAGATGGCATTGATCACGCAAAAGGTGTTTACGGTTATGATGCACCGGCATTTACAGTTCCAGATGAAGTTGCTCGTCGTTTTGAAGCTGGTATTAAATTCCGTGGTGAAGCTGCTGAAAATGCTTGGCAAACTAAATTTGCAGAATATGAAACTGCTTACCCAGAATTGGCTGCTGAATACAAGGCTGCCTTTGCAAATGAACCTGTACACGTTAACTTGAATGCTCATGAATTGGGTTCAGCAGTAGCTAGCCGTGTATCAAGCCAACAAGCTATCCAACAGATTTCTGAACAAGTTCCTTCATTCTGGGGAGGTTCAGCAGACCTTTCAGCTTCTAACAATACTATGGTTAAGGCTGAGTCTGATTTCCAAGCAGACAACTATGCTGGACGTAATATTTGGTTTGGTGTGCGTGAGTTTGCTATGGCTGCAGCGATGAATGGTATTGCTCTTCATGGTGGTACTCGCGTTTATGGTGGTACTTTCTTCGTCTTCTCAAACTACTTGCTTCCAGCAGTACGTATGGCAGCACTTCAAAACTTGCCAGTAACTTATGTTATGACTCACGACTCAGTAGCAGTTGGTGAAGATGGACCTACTCACGAACCAATCGAACAATTGGCAAGTGTGCGTTCAATGCCTAACCTTAACGTTATCCGTCCTGCAGATGGTAATGAAACTAATGCTGCGTGGAAACGTGCCTTGGCTGAGACTGAACGTCCAACAATGCTAGTTTTGACACGTCAAAACTTGCCAGTCCTTGATGGTACAGCTGAAAATGCCGAAGCTGGTGTCAATAAAGGGGCTTACATCATCTCAGAAGCTAAAGGTGATCTTGATGGTATCATCATTGCGACAGGTTCTGAAGTGAAATTGGCTCTTGATACTCAAGCGGCTCTTGAAGCTGAAGGAGTGCATGTCCGTGTTGTTTCAATGCCATCACAAAATCTCTTTGATGAACAAGATGCTGCATATAAAGAAGAAGTTCTTCCAGCAGCTGTGACAAAACGTTTGGCTATCGAAGCTGGAACTAGCTTTGGTTGGGGCAAATATGTTGGTCTTGCAGGTAAAACACTTACTATTGATACTTGGGGTGCCTCAGCACCTGGTGACCGTATCTTTAAAGAATATGGATTCACTGTTGAAAATGCAAGTCAACTTTACAAATCATTGTAAGAAAAGAATGAGCTTGGCTAGTCCAAGTTCTTTTTTGTAAATTTCATACAGAACTTGACTTTTTAGGACATAGTGTTAGAATGACTGTGTCAGCCGATTTAGCTCAGTTGGTAGAGCAACGCACTCGTAACGCGTAGGTCACAGGTTCGAAACCTGCAATCGGCATGGTCAGAAGTATTCAGATAGAAACAGGGGTTTTTAGAAACCTCTGTTTTCTTTTGCCCTTGATTGTTCATTTGAGCTAAAATTTGATAAAATAGAAAGTAAAGAAATCAAAAAGGAAGTATCATGTCAAAAGGGTTATTAATCTCAATCGAAGGGCCAGATGGTGCTGGAAAGACCACAGTTTTGGAGGCACTTTTACCTCGTCTTAGAGAAGCCTATCCAGCCAAAGTCGTGACGACACGTGAACCAGGAGGAGTAGCTATTGCAGAGCAAATCCGTGAGGTTATTCTGGATGTAGATAATACGGCTATGGATGCTAAGACAGAGCTCTTGCTCTATATTGCTGCTCGCCGTCAACATCTGGTTGAGAAGGTTTTGCCAGAGCTTGAAAAGGGCAATATGGTCATCATGGATCGCTTTATTGATTCATCAGTTGCCTATCAAGGTACTGGTCGTGGCTTGAATCAGAATGAGATTGCCTGGTTAAATGCCTATGCGACTGATGGGTATAAACCTGATGTGACCCTATTGTTTGATGTGGATTCTGAGACTGGTTTGGACCGCATTGCAGCTAGCGGCGAACGTGAAGTCAATCGGTTGGATTTAGAGAAACTTGACCTACATCAGCGTGTACGTCAAGGTTATTTGGATTTGGCACAGGCTGAACCAGAACGTATCAAGCTAATTGATGCCTCACAGGATTTTGAGGATGTTGTAGAGCAAGCTTGGAATGTAATTAAAGACTATTTATAAGGAGCAAGATGAAGTTAGCTGAAAGTCAAAGCAAACTATTTGAAGAGTTTTCACAAATTATCAGAGAAAATCGTTTGAGTCATGCTTATTTGTTTTCGGGTGATTTTGGAAGTCTCGACATGGCTATTTGGCTAGCACAGAGTCGTTTTTGTGTGACTCCTGAGAATAGTCTACCTTGTGGTCACTGTCGTCCTTGTCGTTTGATTGCTCAGGGGGACTTTTCTGATGTTAAATTAGTAGAGCCACAAGGACAGATTATTAAGACGGACACGATTCGTCAGTTGACTAGAGAGTTTAGTCAATCGAGTTTTGAAGGGCAGGCTCAGGTTTTTATCATTCGTGATGCAGATAAGATGCATGTCAATGCTGCCAATAGTCTATTAAAGTTTATTGAAGAACCTCAAAGTCAGATTTATATTTTTCTTTTGACAGCTGATGATAGTCGTATGTTACCGACGATTAAAAGCCGAGCTCAACTCTTTTATTTTCCTAAGAACAGAGTTTATCTGGAAGACTTGCTGCAGAAGGAAGGTTTGTTATTGACACAAGCTAAGGTCTTGGCAGATTTTGCTAAGGATGAAGCACAGGCTTTGGAGCTAGCTAAGGATAATAAGGTTCTTGATTTGGTCAATACAGTGGAGCGTTTTTCACAGTCTCTGCTGGCTAATCAGGACCTGCTTTATCTGGATGTTGCAAAACTGGCTGTCCAGTGTAGTGAAAAGTCAGAACAAGAGATGGTCTGGGCTTTTTTAACTTATCAATTGGGGAAGGATATACAAAATCCACAAGCAAGACGATGGCTAGACTTAGTATATGAGGCACGAAAAATGTGGCTAGCTAATGTCAGTTTTCAAAATGCGATGGAGTATATGGTGTTATCATGACTGAAGTCATTGGAATAAAATTTGAAGAAACTGGTACAATAGAATATGTTGTACCTGATAGAAATTATGCCAAAGATGACTTTGTAGTCGTTTTGGATAAAAAGGATAAGCGTCTGGCTCAGGTCGTTATGGAGAATACAAATTTTCCTGAAGTTAGTTTGCCTACTGATTTGAATCGAGTTGAAGGCCTAGCTGGAGAGAGGGATTTTGCCAGATATGATGAAAATCTTTTGAAGGCTGAAAAGAGTATGGGAGTAGTAGCTGATTTAATTGCTCAAAATCAGCTAGAAATGAAGGTCGTTGACATTGTCTTTCCGCTAAATTGCTCTTATGTACTAATCAGTTTTGTTGCTGAAAAACGGGTAGATTTTCGTCAGTTACTCAAAGATCTGGCTTCTTACTTTAAGACACGTATTGAGTTGCGCCAAATTTCAAGTCGTGAGGAATCAAAGATTTATGGTGGCTTAGGACCTTGTGGGCGGGCACTTTGTTGTTCTAGTTTTTTGGGTGAATTCCCACCAGTATCGATTAAGATGGCTAAAAACCAAAGTTTATCTTTGAATTCTGGTAAGATGAACGGAGTCTGCGGACGACTCATGTGTTGTCTCAGTTATGAAGATGACTTTTACCGAGATAGCAAGGCTAGTTATCCTGACTTGGGTGATGACATTGAAACCAAGGATGGTACAGGTCAGGTTGTTGCCATTGATGTAATTGCAGGGACCATTAAGGTTGTATTTGAAAAAGGGCGTGCGCCCCTAACTTATGGAGTGGAGGAAGTTCAGCTAAATGGAAAAGCGTGAATTGTATGATAAATTCGAGGAATTATCACAAAATTTGATGTCGATGTTGGCAGAAGTGGAAGCAATTAAGGCGAACTTCTCAGGGATTCTTGATGAAAATACGGCCCTCAAGTTGGAAAACGACAAGCTACGTGAGCACTTGAGTCAGGTGGTTCAAGAGGAGACGGGGACTAAAATGTCTCATGGTAAGGTGAACCTCGAGGCTATTTATGATGATGGATTCCATATTTGTCCAGATTTTTATGGCCAACGTCGTGATAATAATGAAGCTTGTGGCTTCTGTGCAGAATTGTTGTACGGAGACTAAACATGCAGGTTCAAAAGAGTTTTAAGGGACAATCTAGCTACGGTACCCTCTATCTGGTTCCCACACCTATTGGGAATTTGCAGGATATGACTTTTCGCAGTGTGCAAATCCTGAAAGAGGTGGATTTTATTTGTGCGGAGGACACGCGCAATACGGGTCTCTTGCTCAAGCATTTTGAGATTGAAACGAAGCAGTATTCTTTTCATGAGCACAATGCTTATGAGAAAATTCCAGATTTACTGGAGCGCTTGAAGTCAGGTCTTTCTTTGGCTCAGGTTTCTGATGCGGGGATGCCTTCTATTTCGGATCCTGGGCATGATTTGGTCAAAGCTGCCATTGCAGAGGATATTCCAGTGGTGGCCTTACCGGGAGCATCGGCTGGTATTACAGCCTTGATTGCCAGTGGTTTAGCACCTCAACCTCATATTTTTTATGGCTTCCTACCCCGTAAAAAAGGACAGCAGATTGATTTCTTTAAAGAAAAAGTATCTTATCCTGAGACACAGATTTTTTACGAGTCACCTTACCGTGTGGCGGATACTCTTGAAAATATGCATGAGGTCTATGGCAACCGTCAAGTAACTTTAGTTCGAGAATTGACCAAGCTTTATGAAGAGTACCAACGAGGATCTATTTCAGAAGTTTTAGATTATATTGCTAGTAATCCTCTCAAGGGTGAATGTTTACTGATTGTGGCTGGAGCTTCTGAAAATGATAAGGAAGAAAATCTAACATCAAATGTTACCCCGGTAGAGGCTATAGAAGCTTTAATTGCCTCTGGAATGAAACCTAATCAGGCTATAAAAACCGTTGCTAAAGAGCGAAAAATGAACAGACAAGAGCTTTATAACCTTTTTCATGGGGTTTAAGAGGCTCTTTTTTTTGTGGCAACATAAGATGTTAGAAAAGAAAGAATTATCAAAAAATTCCGCAAATAAACTTGTATGCCTCGTAATTTTGTGTTATATTATCTGACATAAAATAATTTACGCATTGGAGTGGTTTCATGGATACAGGTAGCAGTGCCTTTATATTGATTTGTTCAGCCATGGTTTGTTTGATGACACCGGCCTTGGCCTTCTTCTATGGTGGGCTTGGACGTCGTAAGAATGTTATCAATACCATGATGATGTCTGTTCTTCCCTTAGCGATTGCCTCGCTTTTGTGGGTTATTGCTGGTTATTCTTTATCCTTTGGTGGACATGGTCGTTTCTTTGGGAATTTCAGTCACCTTTTTTTAAATGGCGTGTCTGAAACGGCTTCAAGTCGTGGTCTAACCATTCCTGATATGCTGTTTGCTGCTTTTCAGATGATGTTTTCGATTATCTGTGTGGCGATATTGACGGGTTCAGTGGTAGGACGGATGCGCTTTACACCTTTAGCCATTTTTGTTGTCTTTTGGTTACTTTTTGTCTATTATCCATTTGCACATATGGTTTGGGATGAAGGGCTCCTTGCAAAATGGGGGACGATTGACTTTGCAGGTGGTGATGTGGTTCATATTACCTCAGGTGTATCAGCCCTAGTTTTAGCAATCGTTGTTGGTAAACGGCGTGATTTTGGCATTTTAGAACACCGTCCTCATAATGTTCCTTTTGTCCTATTAGGAGCGGGTCTCTTATGGTTTGGTTGGTTTGGCTTTAATGCAGGATCAGCCTTGGCTGCTAATGGTTTGGCAGTTCACGCGCTAGTAACCACTCATGTGTCAGCTGCTGCAGCCATGTTTTCATGGTTGGCAATTGAAAAACATGTCACAGGACATCCATCCTTGGTTGGTGGTTCAACCGGTTTGGTAGCAGGTCTAGTTGCAATCACACCTGGAGCTGGTTTTGTTTCAATTTGGAGTGCTATTCTAATTGGTCTTATGGTTAGTCCGATTTGTTTCTATGCTATTTCAGTCTTGAAGAAACGTTTTGCCTATGATGATGCTTTGGACGCTTTTGGTTGCCATGGTGTTGGAGGTATCTTTGGTGGTTTGGCCACTGCAATTTTTACGACACCAGATTTAGCCCTAGATAAGGCCAATATTGGTTTAATCTATGGAAAGGCGCATCTGTTTATAGTGACTATTTTAGCTATTATCTTTACAGCTATTTGGTCTGCTCTTGTGACCTATGGTATTATTAAAGTAATTGCTCATTATATGCCTTTACGTGTTAGTGACCGTGATGAAGCTATTGGTCTCGATGACTGTGAACACAAGGAAACAGCCTATCCAACCTTTATGGGCTTAGATTCGTAGGAGAATACAGATGAAAAAAGTAGAAGCGATTATTCGTTCGGATAAATTAGAAGATTTGAAAAACGCCTTGACTGGTAGTGGCTTGGCCAAGGGGATGACTGTGAGTCAAGTACTAGGTTATGGTAATCAACGTGGCTTTGCAGAGTTTGTTCGTGGACAGCGCATTGTTCCTACCTTATTAGCTAAGGTTAAGGTTGAGATTGTAGTCAAGGACATGGCAGTTGACGAAGTTGTTGAAGCTATTCGTAGTGCCGTAGCGACAGGAGAAGTTGGTGATGGGAAGATTTTTATCGTTCCTATTGATGATGTTATCCGTATTCGTACTGGTGAACGTGGTGGAGACGCCATTTAATATAATGAAGGCTTAAACCAGTTGGTTTGGGTCTTTTTTAGTGAATTTTGATATACTTAGAGAAGTTAGTATGATTGAGGGGGTGACCAATTGGCAAAAGGAAAAAAGAAAAGCAAGTCGAAAGCTAGACCTAAAAAAACTAAAAAGAAAAAGAAGTCTTTCTTGCTCTTTCCTAAATTTTTCCAGAAGTGGAGTCTGATTTTTATTGTGCTATTTGCCTTATTGGGACTCCTTGCTAGTTTGAATTTTCCAAGGTTGACCATGGAAAAGAACATGACATCTACGGATGAGAGGACGGTTGCATTTATTGCCGAGATTGGTGAGACGTCCCGCTATTTGGCGGCTAGAAACGATCTTTATGCATCTGTCATGATTGCTCAGGCCATCTTGGAATCTGACTCTGGACAATCTACTTTGAGTCAGAAGCCGTCCTATAAC
The DNA here is from genome assembly GCF_001807855.1 of Streptococcus sp. HMSC10E12. Classification (NCBI taxonomy): domain Bacteria; kingdom Bacillati; phylum Bacillota; class Bacilli; order Lactobacillales; family Streptococcaceae; genus Streptococcus; species Streptococcus sp. HMSC10E12. The sequence continues at coordinate 19,464 of NZ_KV791099.1, read as the reverse complement.
TTCTTTGGAATTAAGGGGGACTACAATGGTCAAAGTGTAACCCTACCAACCTGGGAGGATGATGGTAAGGGCAATCCTTACTATATTGATGCAGCTTTTCGTTCTTATGGCTCTGTGGAAAATTCTTTACAGGACTACGTAGACTTCCTTGAGGGCAGCTACTATGTAGGGGTACACCGTTCCAAGACTAAGAATTATAAGGATGCCACAGCTGCCCTAACAGGGGTCTACGCTACGGATACAACCTATGGAGACAAATTAAACAGCATCATTGAACAATACCAGTTAACCATTTATGACACTTATTAGGGTCGAAGGAGAGTAAAATGAATCAGAATCAAGTGAAACTCATTGCAATTGACATGGACGGGACGCTCTTAAATAGCCAAAAAGAGATTCCTGAAGAGAATATCAAGGCTATTCAAGAAGCGGCTGCGGCAGGTATCAAAATTGTCCTTTGTACAGGACGCCCACGTTCAGGCATTCTTCCACATTTTGAGAAATTAGGACTGAGTGAAGAAGAGTACATTATCATGAACAATGGTTGCTCTACTTATGAAACTAAAAATTGGACCTTGCTTCAATCTGAAAGTTTATCTCGCCCTGAAATGGAAGAACTCTTGCAGGCTTGCGAAGATTTTCCAGAGGTGGCTCTAACCTTGACTGGAGAAAAGACTTACTATGTTGTGGGCGATGAGGTGCCTGAGTTAGTAGCTTATGATGCTGGCACTGTCTTCACAGAAGCGAAAGCTAGGAGTTTGGAAGAAATCTTTGCGGAAGGGCAAGTGATTTTCCAAGCCATGTATATGGCTGATTCTGAACCTTTGGACGCCTTCCAAAATGCCGTGCAAGATGGACTTAGTCAGAGCTATAGTACAGTTCGTAGTCAAGACTATATCTTTGAAATCATGCCACAAGGGGCAACAAAGGCTAGCGGGCTTAAACATTTAGCAGAAAAGCTTGACATTAACCCAGATCAAATCATGGCTCTAGGCGATGCTGCTAATGACCTTGAAATGCTTCAATTCGTCGGTCAAAGTGTTGCCATGGGTAATGCTAGTGACGACATTAAAGAGTTGTGTAAGTATGTGACCTTGACAAATGACGAGGCAGGCGTAGCCCACGCTATTCGTACTTGGGCTTTATAAGAAAAAGACCTTTAGCTTCTATTTGCTAAAGGTTTTTCGATTTTTAATAATGGCAATAAGAGTAGTCAGTGTGATAGTGATATCAGTGACAGTAGCTGGGTAAGCCTGAATGGTCAAATCGTAGATCAGCCAAAGTAACATATTTTCAATAATGACCCAGCGAAGCCACTGAAGGTTTGGTGTGATGGCAATGGCTAAACTATAAGAGACTGAAGAGATGATTGGCAGATAGCCAATAAGTCCAAGTTGATTGAGATAGGTTCCTACAATGATTTGAATAACGATGAGGATGGTCAAGATAGTCTTGGTCATCTGCTTTTTGACCATCAAGCTATTACGTATGATGGAAATACTAATGGTTAAAGCACCGGTATAGCCACCCAATAAGAGGTTGGCAATAGCAGTAAAAATGTAGTCGGTAATTTGCCAGACCAGCATTTTATGTTTTGATTTTGCAAAAGAAGATATGGCGACACATAGGGCACCTATGGCTGAGAATACTTGTGCTAGAAGATAGATTGTCATGATATAACTTTCAATTTTTGTCTCCATTATATCACAAGGATTCAAGAGATTTTCATCGCTTTTTTAGAATTTACAATCCTAATATGTTAGCGTTTACATTAGAAAATGATATAATGAAAGTGTAGAAAAGATTATTCCCTTAGAAGTAGAGAGAACCCGATGTTGCCTTGTGACATAGGTCCTATCTTTACTTTTTACGATAGACTAGAAATGAGGAAATAATTATGAAAAACAAATTTTCTCAAGCAATCGTGCTTTCCATGGTTACCCTTTCCTCAGTGGCTTTGCTGACGGCCTGTTCCAGCCATAAGGAATCGAGTTCAGCAGATAAGATGCCAAAGAGCAGCCAGGTGACCTCATCAAGTAAGGCTAAAACATCCAGTAAAGATAGCGGTAAGGTTAGCAAGTCTAGTGCTAAGGTCAAGGAATCTTCGGGTTCAAAGACAGAATCTTCAAGTGTACCGAGTAGCAAAAAGGCTTCTGCCCCAAGTTCAAGTAGTAGTCAGGCTCAGTCATCATCTTCAAATAGTTCATCAGTTCCCTCAAGCAGTCAGTCACAGGCTCCTAAGTCTTCAGCGAGTCAATCCCAAGCACCAAAGAGCTCAAGTGATAGTCAAGCTCAAGCTAAAACGGATACGCAAGTAACCACCGTGGATATGGATGTGAGTGCAGTTGCGCGTGGTCAGTTTGACAGTATTGCTGGGACTTGGAAGTCTAGTGATGGCAGTCGTCTGGTCTTTAACAATACTAGCTTAGTAGGAGATATTACGCCCCAAGGTCAAGCAACTAGTCATAATTATGTGCACCCTAAAGATGGTTATCAGGAGGGTTCAGGCAAGTATGAAGCAATTCTTTCAAGAGATAGAGGTGATACTGTTGGCAATGTTGGGGATATTAGCTTTGTCTCTAAAAAGGCAGCTATTTCAGGGCCAACTTATGAGCAAGATACAATTCAGGTAAGGACTAATGGTAGCACAAAGGTCTACTTTAAAGAGTCAAATGATGTTGCGTTACCGAAAGACGTAACTGTTACTGATAACCAAATCCCTATTGATAGTGGTTTAGCAGAGTCTGGTAGCTATAAGCTAACGCAACGCTCAGCAGTCAAAAACATTCCTAGTAATAGCGCCCCGGTTGAATTTTACTTAGAAGCAGGTGATCAGATTAACTTTGATATGAAGGTTACTCAAGATGGTCATAGTTGGATTTCTTACATCAGTTATAGTGGTGTTCGTCGTTATGTTCAAGTGGATTAAATGAGACATCTAGAAAGGTCAGATTTTCTTCTGATCTTTCTATTATTTTGTGGAAAAAGTCTTGTCTATTCTCTGATAAATCGATACAATAGAAAGGTCGGTTTTACCGAAAAATTTTAAATAATGAGGACAAAAATGTGTCAGTAAATTGGCAAGATATTGCGTTTTCTTTCCTCGGTGGTTTGGGACTTTTCCTTTTTAGTATTAAGTACATGGGGGATGGTCTTCAGCAGGCAGCCGGTGATAAGTTGCGCTTTTACATCGATAAGTATACCAGCAATCCGTTTTTAGGGGTTTTGATTGGTATTGTCATGACGGCCTTGATTCAGTCGAGTTCAGGGGTTACTGTTATTGTCGTCGGTCTGGTTTCGGCAGGGCTTTTGAGTCTTCGTCAGGCTATTGGTATTGTCATGGGGGCAAACATCGGAACAACCGTAACTTCCTTCATGATTGGTTTCAAGCTAGGAGATTATGCCCTTCCAGTGATTTTCCTGGGGGCTGCGCTTCTCTTCTTCACAAGCAATAAGAAGCTTAATAACCTAGGTCGTATCTTGTTTGGTGTTGGGGGGATTTTCTTTGCCCTTAACCTTATGGGAGATGCGGTAGAACCTTTGAAGTCAGTTACAGCCTTTAAGGACTACTTGGCAACCTTGGGTGATCGCCCAGTCATGGGGGTTATCATTGGTGCTGGTTTGACTATGTTGATTCAGTCATCAGCAGCGACCATCGGTATTCTTCAGAGTCTCTACTCAGGTGGTTTGCTTGACCTGCAAGGTGCCCTTCCAATCCTCTTTGGGGATAATATCGGGACAACAATCACAGCGGTTCTAGCTGCTCTTGGTTCAAACATTGCAGCTAAACGTGTGGCAGGGGCTCACGTACTGTTCAACGTCATCGGGACGGTCTTGTGTTTGATTCTCTTGGTACCATTCACAGCCTTGATTCAATGGTTTAAGTCTGTGCTTGGTTTGACACCTGAGATGACTATCGCCTTTGCTCACGGTACTTTTAACATCGCAAATACTATTGTTCAATTCCCATTCATCGGACTCTTGGCTTACCTTGTGACTAAGATTATTCCTGGTGAAGATGAGATTAACAAGTACGAAGCACTCTACTTGGACCGTTTGCTTATCACACAAGCACCAGCTATCGCCCTTGGTAATGCTAAGAAAGAATTGGTGCACTTGGCATCGTACGCCATCCAGTCTTTGGAAGCTTCCTATGCTTTCTTTGCTAAGGGAGATGAAAAATACTTCGATAAGGTTGAGAAGTATGAAACAGCAGTTAATAGTATTGACGAAGAGTTAACAACTTATTTGATTGACATCTCTAACGAATCTCTAAGCGTTTCTGAAAATGAAGTGTTGGCAAGTGTGCTTGACTCTGTTCGTGACTTGGAGCGTATTGGTGACCTTGCAGTTGCAAGTGCAAACCTTTCACAACACATTCATAATAAGGGAATTGAATTTTCTGATACTGCCAAGGCTGAGCTTGCGGATGTTTACAACCGTACTCACCGTATCGCCCTTGATAGTATTCGTGTTGTTGTAGATGACGATAAGGTACTTGCAGGTCAAGTCATCCTTCGCCATGAAGAGTTGGAAAAACTTGAAAAACAATTGCGTAAAATACATACCAAACGTCTTAACAATGGTGAGTGTACTGCGCAAGCCGGTATCAACTATGTTGATTATCTCTCACATTACACACGTATCGCAGACCATGCGATTAACCTTGTTGAAAAGGTTACAGAAGGTGTGATTTAATAGAGAAAGTCGAGAAAATTTCTCGGCTTTTTTGTTATAATGAAAGCGTATTAAAAACATAGAAAATTGATGAGAGGTGGTCTTATGACCTATTATATTTCAGCCAAACGTTTTTATTTTGAACATAAAATCAAGGAAGGTGGCTACCTAGCGGTTGAGGATAGCCGTTTTGGTGACTGGACGGAAAATGTACCAGAAGGTGCAGAGGTGCTAGATTACAGTGATTATCAGATTTCTCCGGGTCTTGTAGATACTCACATTCATGGATTTGTGGGTTATGATGTCATGGATAATTCTGAGGAAAGTCTTCTAGGCATGAGTCAAGCCTTGCTTTCAGCAGGTGTGACCTCCTTCTTACCGACAGCTTTAACGGCGCCATTTGAAGAGTTGAAGGCTATTTGCCAAACAACAGCTAATACGGTTGGTAAGGAGACTGGTGCCAAAATTCAAGGGCTCTTCTTTGAAGGACCTTATTTCACTGAAACCTACAAGGGAGCTCAAAATCCTAAGTATATGGGCAATCCAAGCGTGGAACAATTGAAGGAATGGCAGGAGGCGGCTCAAGGAAAACTGATTAAATTGGCCCTTGCTCCTGAACGTGAGGGAGTAGCTGAATTTATCCAAGAAGCAACCAAGCAAGGTGTGACAATCGCTCTAGGTCATTCCAATGCTACATATGAAGAAGCCATGGCAGCAGTGGAAGCCGGGGCGTCCGTTTGGGTTCACGTCTACAACGGGATGCGTGGCTTTACCCACCGTGATCCAGGTATGGTTGGTGCAGCCTTCGATAGTCCAGAAACTATTGGTGAGCTGATTGCAGATGGTCATCACGTGGTCCCTGCAGCTTGTAAGGTTCTTATCAAGCAAAAGGCACCTCAAGGAGTTGCCCTAATTACAGACTGTATGTCAGCGGGAGGCTGTCCGGACGGCGACTATATGTTAGGCGAACTTCCTGTTATTGTTGAAAATGGTACCGCCCGCCTCAAAGAAGGTGGTAATCTAGCTGGATCTATCTTACAACTTAAAGACGGTGTCAAACATGTGGTTGATTGGGGACTTGTGACAGTTGCTCAAGCCTTACAAATGGCCACTAGTGTTCCAGCTAAATCGGTTGGGCTTGAAAATACTTGCGGAAGCCTAAAAGCAGGTTTACCAGCTGATTTTATCGTCTTAGATGACTCCTTGGACTTACAAGCAACCTATGTTGATGGACGAAAAGGTTGGGAAAAATAAGAGTATAAGTAGCACTTTCTTATGAAGGTGCTGTTTTTAATTGATTTTTACAAAGGTGTCAGAGTAGTGTAAAATAGAAATACTTTGTATTTTACAGGAGGTAATATGTCAAAACGTATTTGGAGCATTGCTCTGGCCTATGTCGGTGTAATGATTGGTGCAGGAGTATCTTCAGGACAGGACCTCTTACAGTATTTTGTTAGTTTTGGAGCCTGGGGACTAATAGGTGTTATAGTTCTAGGAATCTTGCATGTTGGCTTTGGACGACTCATGATTGCTCTGGGAAGTTATTACCGTTCAGATGATCATTCGGTAGTCTTGGCAGAAATCAGTCATCCTGTGATTTACCGTATTTTGGATATCGCTTTGATTATCACTTGTTTCCTGTTTGGTTTTGTGATGACAGCAGGTGCAGGGGCTAACTTAAACCAACAGTTCGGCTTTCCGATTTGGGTAGGTGCTTTCCTTTGTACAGCTCTGACTATCTTTGTGAGTTTCCTAGATTTCAAAAAAATCATCGGTGTTATTGGAGTTTTTACCCCTATGATTTTGGTTATGATTGCTATGATATTCGTGACCAATGTTTTAGGACGTCACTGGGATTTTGCTGAGATGGATAAGGTGTCGCAAACCATTCAATCTCCTTTTCCGAGTATTTGGCTATCTGTGGTTAACTATTTTGCCGTTTGTGTCATGTCAGCCATAGCCATGGCCTTTGTCATGGGTGGCTCTATTCTCAAAATCAATGAAGCTGAAAAGAGTGGAGCCTGGGGAGGATTTATGGTTGGTGTGATTTTCTTCGTCACGACCTTGATTCTCTTTGCTAATAGTGATAAAATTGCTAGCTCAGATGTTCCAATATTGGCTATTGCTAAGGAAGTGAACCCTATCTTTGCGACGCTCTACGCCTTAGTCATCTTTGGTTTGATTTTTAATACCGTCTTTAGTCTCTATTATGCTCTAGGCAAACGCTTCTCAGCAGGTAGTGATAAACGCTTCAAATTCTTTGTGGCTGCATTTGCCCTTGCTGGTTTCGCTATTTCCTTCATGGGCTTCCGACAACTGGTAGCGGTTATGTATCCTATTATCGGTTATCTGGGAATGCTGATGTTGGTCGTGCTGGTTGTGGCTAGTTACCGCAAAAAAGCCAAAATTCGTAAGGAAAAGGAAATTCGAAATCATCTCTTGTCTATCGTTGAGAAAGCTTACGATCCCAAGCAAGACTTGACCCATCAGGACAAGCAAAAAGCCGAAGAACTTCGAGAAGCCTCAATTATTGATAATGACATTCTCCATGAGGATGCTCATGCCCATGTTCGTCAGGAAATGGGGATCAGTGAGAAGGATTAGGATTTTATTTTACAAGTTTCTCTATTTCTGCTATAATACTGACAAGAAAGAAGGGCTTATGGCGTTTTTCTAGCGAGCTTGGGACAGTGAGAGCCAAGTAGAGCAAAGTAGGCAAGTGGCGCTTTCTCTCAGCAAAGAGCTGAAGACAAACAGATAAAATGAAGTAATAAATTAGGGTGGAACCGCGTTTCTGACGCCCCTAGGTCGTTTGACTTAGGAGCAGAGACACGGTTCTTTTTGTATTCTAAGTCACGGATTTAATATTAAATTAAGGAGTATCAATGTCTAAGAAATTAACCTTTCACTGCGTCAGTGGCAGATACCTCCTTATAGTCGGACTGCCCCACGCTCAGCACTAGGGTGCCTGAGCTAGACGCAGTACTAACTCGTCTTGCCTCGTACGATTGACGAGGCAGACTCGTGTCGCAAGAAATTATAGAAAAAGGAGTAAATAATGTCTAAAAAATTGACTTTCCAGGAAATTATCCTTACTTTGCAACAATACTGGAATGACCAGGGTTGTATGCTGATGCAGGCTTATGATAATGAAAAAGGTGCGGGAACAATGAGTCCTTACACCTTCCTTCGTGCCATTGGTCCTGAGCCATGGAATGCGGCTTATGTAGAGCCATCACGTCGTCCGGCAGACGGTCGTTACGGGGAAAACCCAAACCGTCTTTACCAACACCACCAGTTCCAAGTGGTTATGAAACCATCACCATCAAATATCCAAGAACTCTACCTTGAGTCATTGGAAAAATTGGGTATCAATCCTTTGGAGCACGATATCCGCTTCGTTGAAGACAACTGGGAAAACCCATCAACTGGTTCAGCTGGTCTTGGTTGGGAAGTTTGGCTTGACGGTATGGAAATCACTCAGTTCACCTACTTCCAACAAGTTGGTGGATTGGCAACTGGTCCGGTAACTTCTGAGGTCACATACGGATTGGAACGTTTGGCTTCTTACATCCAAGAAGTCGATTCTGTTTACGATATCGAGTGGGCTCCTGGCGTTAAATACGGAGAAATCTTCCTTCAACCAGAATATGAACACTCAAAATACAGCTTTGAAGTTTCTGACCAAGACATGCTTCTTGAAAACTTCGAAAAATTTGAAAAAGAAGCAGGACGTGCTTTGGAATTGGGTCTTGTTCACCCGGCCTATGACTACGTTTTGAAATGTTCACACACCTTCAACTTGCTAGATGCGCGTGGAGCAGTATCCGTTACAGAACGTGCCGGCTACATTGCCCGTATCCGTAACTTGGCCCGTGTCGTAGCCAAAACTTTCGTCGCAGAACGTAAGAAACTTGGTTACCCACTTCTTGACGAAGCCACACGCGCCAAACTCCTAGCAGAAGAGGAAGAATAAAAAGAGTTACAAGAATGGAAAATGGGCAAACAAAGTGAGCCCACATGGCTACCCAGAGGCAAGTCGAAGACTTGCTAAAGGGATAGGCACCGCCGTACTGGTATATGGGGATTTTTGAAACGTTAGGTTCAAAAATCAGTTGGTTAAATCCACTTTGATGAGACTGTTGGAAATCGCTGTCAAGGAGACAGAAGATTTTCCTACAGCCTCACAAAGTTAGTTAGCAACGTCCCCAGTACCTAAGGTGCCTATCAACAAGAAGAATTTTGTAAAGGAAAAAACATGACAAAAAACTTATTAGTAGAACTTGGACTTGAAGAGTTGCCAGCCTACGTTGTCACACCAAGTGAAAAACAACTCGGTGAGAAAATGGCAGCCTTCTTGGATGACAACCGACTTTCATACGAAAGCATTCAAACCTTCTCAACACCACGCCGTTTGGCCGTCCGTGTGATTGGTTTGGCTGATCAACAATCTGATTTGACCGAAGATTTTAAAGGACCTTCTAAGAAAATCGCCTTGGATGCAGAAGGTAACTTCTCAAAAGCGGCTCAAGGATTCATCCGTGGGAAAGGTTTGACTGTTGACGATATCGAATTCCGTGAAGTTAAAGGTGAAGAGTACGTTTATGTCACTAAACACGAAGCTGGAAAACCAGCTAAAGAAGTTTTGGCTGGCGTTCCAGAAGTGCTTGCTTCATTGACCTTCCCTGTCAGCATGCACTGGGCTAACAACACCTTTGAATACATTCGCCCAGTTCACACCTTGACAGTTCTTTTGGGCGATGAAGCGCTCGACCTTGATTTCTTGGATATCAAGTCAGGTCGTGTGAGTCGTGGACACCGTTTCCTTGGACATGAAGTGGAAATTACTAATGCGGATTCTTATGAAGAAGACCTTCGTACCGTTTACGTGATTGCGGATAGCAAAGAACGTGAAAATATGATTCGTGAGCAAATCAAAGCTATCGAAGCAGAACAAGGTGTTCAAGTTCAAATCGAAGAAGGCCTTTTGAATGAAGTCTTGAACTTGGTCGAATACCCAACTGCCTTTATGGGAAGTTTTGACACTAAATATTTGGATGTTCCAGAAGAAGTTTTGGTGACCTCAATGGAAACACACCAACGTTACTTTGTTGTACGTGACCTTGATGGTAAGCTCAAACCAAACTTCATCTCAGTCCGTAATGGTAACGCTGAGCACTTGGAAAATGTCGTTCGCGGAAATGAAAAAGTCTTGGTTGCCCGTCTCGAAGATGGTGAATTCTTCTGGCGTGAAGACCAAAAACTTAAGATTGAAGACCTCGTTGCTAAATTGGCTCACGTGACCTTCCATGAAAAAATTGGTTCTCTCTCCGAACACATGGCCCGTGCTGGTGTCATTGCAGCTTCCTTGGCTGAGCAAGCTGGTTTGACTGCTGAAGAAACGGCAGCCGTAGCTCGTGCAGCTGAAATCTACAAATTTGACCTCTTGACTGGTATGGTCGGAGAGTTCGATGAATTGCAGGGAATCATGGGTGAGAAATACGCTCTTCTCGCTGGTGAAGATGCTGCGGTTGCGACAGCTATCCGTGAGCACTACCTTCCTGATTCAGCAGATGGAGCTCTTCCAGAGACTAAGGTTGGTGCCATCCTTGCGCTTGCAGATAAATTGGATACTCTCCTTTCCTTCTTCTCAGTTGGTTTGATTCCATCAGGTTCTAATGACCCTTATGCGCTTCGTCGTGCAACCCAAGGGATTGTTCGTATCTTGGATGCTTTTGGTTGGCATATCCCTATGGATGAGTTGATTGACAGCCTTTACGCCCTTTCATTTGATAGTCTTTCATATGACAATCAAGCAGAAGTCATCAACTTCATCAAAGCGCGTGTGGACAAGATGATGGGACGCACACCAAAAGATATCAAAGAAGCCGTTCTTGCTGGTTCAAACTTCGTGGTTACGGATATGCTTGAAGCAGCTGACGCCCTCTCAGAAGCTGCTAAGGCTGATGGTTACAAGGCGGCTGTTGAATCACTCTCACGTGCCTTCAACTTGGCAGAAAAAGCAGATGCTTCAGTGACAGTAGATACCAGTCTTTTTGAAAATGATCAAGAAAAAGCTCTTGCCCAAGCAGCAGAAAATCTTGAATTGACAGGTTCAGCTAGTGATAAATTGGCACAGCTATTTGCTCTTAGTCCAGTCATCGATGCCTTCTTTGACAATACCATGGTGATGGCAGAGGATGAAGCTGTTAAAAACAACCGTTTGGCCCTTCTTGCAGGTCTTGTGTCTAAAGCTAATGCTGTTGCAGCCTTCAACCAATTGAATACAAAATAGAGGTGAAAAGGAATGGATCCTAAAAAAATTGCTCGTATCAATGAGCTTGCTAAAAAGAAAAAAACAGAAGGTTTGACTCCAGAAGAAGCAGTGGAGCAAGCAAAGCTTCGTGAAGAATACATTGAGGGCTATCGTCGCTCAGTTCGTCACCATATCGAAGGAATTAAAGTGGTTGACGAAGAGGGTAACGATGTGACACCTGAAAAACTACGTCAAATACAACGTGAAAAAGGTTTGCATGGCCGTAGTCTCGATGATCCTGAATCATAATAACGATGAACAAGGGTTTGGAATGTTTCCAAGCCCTTGTTTTGAAGCATAAAATTCTGAATATTCTGTATAAATTTGACCAATTATTTCAAAAATGGTAAAATATAAGTTATGTTAAAAATGGCATGATTCAGTGAGTTGTGCTAAATAGAATTGGAGTGAAAAAAATGTCGCAAAAGCAACATCATAAAGACGACGACAACCAGACTGAGAATGGGATGGTGCGTGGTCTTCAAAACCGTCACGTCCAGCTGATTGCCATCGCTGGTACGATCGGTACAGGTCTCTTCCTCGGGGCAGGTCGTTCCCTCTCCCTAACAGGACCTTCAATCATCTTAGTATATATACTGACTGGTATTTTCATGTATCTTATGATGCGAGCAATCGGTGAGATGCTCTATATGGATCCTGACCAACACACCTTTATCAACTTTATTACCAAATACCTTGGTAAGGGCTGGGGATTCTTCTCGGGTTGGTCTTACTGGGTATCACTTATTTTCCTTGGAATGGCAGAAATTACGGCCGTATCAACTTATGTCCAATATTGGTTCCCAAGTTGGCCTGCCTGGCAGATTCAGATTGTCTTCTTGCTTATCCTGAGCTCGGTTAACCTGATTGCGGTTAAGATTTTCGGGGAAGTTGAGTTTTGGTTTGGGATGATCAAGATTATCACCATTCTTGCTCTTATCGCAACAGGTATCTTCATGGTAGCAACCAACTTTGAAACGCCTGCTGGACATGCTAGCCTTGCCAATATTACACACGGCTTCCAGATGTTTCCTAAAGGTTGGGTAAGCTTTGTTATGACCTTCCAAATGGTCTTCTTTGCCTATCAAGCCATCGAATTTGTAGGGATTACAACTTCTGAGACAGCGAATCCACGTAAGGTCTTACCAAAGGCAATAAAGGAGATTCCGATTCGTATTGTCATCTTCTATGTGGGTGCCCTCATTGCCCTCATGGCTATCTTCCCATGGCAAAAACTTCCAGTTAATGAATCACCGTTCGTAACGGTCTTCCAAATGGCTGGTATCAAGTGGGCAGCAGCCTTCATTAACTTTGTTGTCTTGACAGCAGCGGCTTCATCATTGAACTCAACACTTTACTCTACAGGTCGTCACCTCTTCCAAATTGCTAAGGAAACACCAAATAGTAAAGTCATGAAAGCTTTGAAGCTAGATACTTTGTCACGTAATGGTATTCCTTCACGTGCCATCATTGTTTCAGCCATTGTGGTATGTGTTTCAGCCTTCATCAATGTCTTGCCTGGTGTATCTGATGCCTTTGCTTTGATTACCGCATCATCATCAGGGGTCTACATCGCTATCTATATCTTGACCATGCTTGCTCATCTCAAGTACCGTAAATCTCAAGAGTTCATGGCAGATGGCTTCCTTATGCCAGCCTACAAGATTCTCAATCCATTGACTATCCTTTTCTTCATCTTCGTCTTTGTTTGTCTCTTCTTGCAAAAGTCAACAGTTGTCGGAGCTATTGGAGCAGCCATCTGGATTGTCGTATTTAGTATCTATAGTAACTGGAAACACAGTAAATAAATCAATTTAGCTCACCTTTATGGTGAGTTTTTTGTTGCAAAAAAAGGACACAAGGTGTCCCAGTTATTAGTTATGCAATACTTTCTTGGTTTCCGTGGTGAAAGAAGCCACCTAAGAGGCCTTTGCTACGATGAAAAATAGCAGGCTTATGATCGTTGTGTGAACGACCATTAACATCAAGTTTAGCCCATTCAAGAGCCTGGTAGGCATTTCGGTCTGAAACTGTAGATGTCCCAATATAGCTATAAATACCTGCCTGAGCAAGAATAAACCCTTGTAGTTGACGAATATGCTCATCATTGAGTGCTTCAGAAAAATGGATTTTAACTGTCTTATAAGTCAAGGCTTGGACAGACTCAACGATAGGTGATTCTGCTAGGAGGTGCAAAAGTTCTAGATGCTTAGTAAAGTACTTATCATAGTCCATTGGAAGAATGATAGTATGGGCAATCCAATCTTCCAAGTTGGCTTTGGCTTTCTTACTGAGACCTTTTGCTGTGATACTGAGATTATCTATATTGAAAGGAAGCTGGTCGATGTGAGCAGTGTTCGAACCATATGCCTTTCTGAAAAGCGGTGTACTTGATAGAATATGTCCAGTAGGGGAAATAATAGCCAAGGCAGTTTCCTTGGTTTGGTAACCAAGCTTGTGGCATTCCATGCTAGCGTATGTATCTTTAAATTCAATAATTGCTCTTGTTTTCATCGTGTAACTCTCTTTCTGTTAGTTTATAAACTAACAATAGTTTATCATGACTTATACTCTTGGTCAAGAATTTACCTCGAAAAACAAAAAACAATTATGTAAGGGCTTGCAAAAATGTTTGGACTCTGATAAGATAGAACCATAGCAAAAGGATTGTTACTGGTCAGCAGGCAAAACCTAGATAAATACGAAAAACTAATGGGAGTAGTGTATGCTCATCCCAATTGGTTCTTGGTATTTATTTAGGTTTTTTTCGTTGAAAAAGCCTCAAAGAAAACTAGGATCCTAGACAAGAAAGGAGCCCCTATGGCTAAATATACTGAATTAGCTGAGGACATTATCAAACACGTTGGTGGCAAGGAAAATGTCAATAACTTGAAACACTGTGTGACACGTTTGCGCTTTGATTTGAAAGATGAATCTAAAGCAGATGATGACTACCTTAAGAACCGTGACGGCGTTGTTACTGTTGTTAAGGCAGGTGGACAATATCAGGTAGTTATCGGTAACCATGTGCCTGATGTTTATGCGGAGGTCCTCCAGGTTGGTGGTCTTCCAGCAGGTGGAAGTCTTGATCTTGATGAGGGAGATGCACCAAAGGGTAATCTCTTTGACCGATTTGTATCTTTGGTATCAAGTATTTTCCAACCTTTCCTTGGTCCATTGGCTGCGGCCGGGATTATCAAAGGGGTAGTCGCTATCATGGCGGCATGTGGCCTGTCAGCTGCGACAAGTCCTATGTATGTTATCTTGAATGCGGCGGGGGATGGTTTCTTCCAGTTCTTGCCAATCTTGATTGCCTTGACATCAGCTCGTCGTTTCAAGGTTAATGAGTTTACAGCTATTGCGGTTGCAGGAGCACTTGTTTATCCTGATATTGCTACGCTAGTGACAGCTCTTCAAAAGGCAGGTCAAGGTCATGTTCTAGGGGTTATTCCGTTTACGCTTCCTGCAGGGGGTTACCTCTCAACAGTAATGCCTTCTATCTTGGCAATCTGGGTGGCTTCTTACATTCAAAAATTCTTTACTAAGATTACTCCAGATGTCATTAAAGTCTTCGTAGTACCTTTCTTTACATTGCTCATTACGGTACCATTAACATTCTTGGTGGTGGGACCAATTGCCAATGCTTTCTCTGATGGATTGACAAGTCTTTTCCAAGCAATCATGAACTTTAGTCCGATTGTCTTTGGTCTTGTACTTGGTATCCTATGGCAAGTCTTGGTTATGTTCGGAATGCACTGGGCGCTTGTTCCCCTTGCTATCTTAGATGTGGCAACAAACGGAAGTTCTACGATTCTTTCAGCAGCTATCCTTCCATGTTTCACGCAAACAGGTGTATTGGGGGCTATCATGCTTAAGACGAAAGAAGAAAAAGTCCGTACCATCTCTATGCCAGCCTTCATTTCATCTATTTTTGGGGTGACAGAACCTGCTATCTATGGGGTAACCCTTCCAATGAAAACGCCATTCTACATTTCATGTGGTGTTTCAGGACTTATGGGGGCTGCCATGATGGCCCTAGATATTAAGACGTATTCAATAGGTGGTCTGGGTGTATTTGTCTTCCCAAGCCTTATTGGGCCTGACGGTAACCTTTCTAAAGTTATCTTTGCCATTATTATTGCCATTGTGGGTGGTGTTCTTGCCTTCCTCATCCAACTTTTTGTCCGAGTACCAAATCTATACGGTGGTGGGGCAGCTAAGGTTGAGGAAAAAGCTGAAGAAGCTGTACCTGCTCCTAAGGAAATTCAACAAGAAATTATTGCGAGCCCACTTATCGGGAATGTTGTCCCACTTGACCAAGTACCTGACCAAGTCTTTGCTTCAGGAGCAATGGGTAAAGGTATTGCTATTGATCCTACTGATGGGGTAGTTGTCGCACCAGCTAAGGCAACCGTTAATTTAGTCTTCCCTACTGGTCATGCGATTGGTTTGACAACTGAAAATGGTGCAGAGCTTCTCATCCATATTGGTATGGACACTGTTTCTCTTGCTGGTAAAGGTTTCAAGACCTATGTGGAGGCAGGGGATGTCGTAGAAGCAGGGCAAAAACTTATAGAATTTGACCTAGCAACTATCCGAGACGCTAAATTACCAGTCATCACACCAGTCATTGTGACTAATACAGCAGACTTTGATGATGTCTTAACGACTAAAGAAGCTCGTGTTAACACTGGTGACTATCTCCTCACTGCTGTTAAATAAAAAGAAATCCGAGAATCAACTTCTCGGATTTTTGTTTATTTGAATTTGTAGTCTTTCACGACTTCAACGGAATTAACCGTTACATTTTCTTTTGGTTTGCTGTTGTCATCGACTTCAAGGTTAGCAATGGTATCAACAACATCCATGCCTTTGATGACTTGTCCAAAGACAGTATATTTGGTATCACCAGCTGGGTAACCACCTTTTTTGTAGGCGTCAACGATAGGTTTTGGATAGCCAGCATTTCCTAGTTGCTTGCTTTGATCGTCCTTGTTTTGAACAATGTAGAATTGGCTGCCGTTTGAATTCTTAGCACCAGTATTGGCCATAGCAAGTGCGCCACGGATGTTGTAGAGGAATGGTGTAGGTTCAACAGCGAAACCTTTCTTCCAGATAGATTCTCCTCCAGTACCGTCACCCTTAGGGTCACCACTTTGAATCATGAAGTCCTTGATGACACGGTGGAAGGTAAGTCCATCATAGTATTTGTCCTTGGCATGTTTCAAGAAGTTTTCAGAAGCCTTT
Source organism: Streptococcus sp. HMSC10E12 (assembly GCF_001807855.1). NCBI lineage: Bacteria > Bacillati > Bacillota > Bacilli > Lactobacillales > Streptococcaceae > Streptococcus > Streptococcus sp. HMSC10E12. The sequence goes on along the minus strand of NZ_KV791099.1, from coordinate 3,224 downwards.
GGAGCAAGTGTAGGGAAGAGTTTGACTGTGATATCACCCTTTGAAGTATGGAGGATAACTTCAGCTTCGTCCTTACCGACCTTGTCTGACAACTGTGGGAAGGCATCTTTTCCAGATTTTTGGGCTTTTTCTAATTGTTTAGTGAATATCTTATTATCAACATAAGCATCTCCACGAACGGCGCGTGCGATGTTCTCACGAAAGGCAAAACCTAGGCCTGCGATAACAAGTACAATAATTAATGGAATGTACTTTTTAATGTTTTTCATATATAACTCCTTTGATGCATTATACCTACTATTGTAGCAGAAAAAAACCTTTTGGGAAACGGTTAACAGAGGTCTTTAAATATGGTAGAATGGGATTATCAACAAGAAAATGAACAATGGGACTAGATATAGGAAAAAGGTTGCCTCAGGTTAAAAAGTGAGGGCTGACTTTTGAAAGGACGCATGCTACTTGCTCTTATCAGAGACAGGTGTCTGAATCCTAACTATAGAAAACTTCGCCAAGTCGAAGGGACCTCTTGTTTGGATTTCTTGAAAAAAGGAGATTTTTATGTCAACTAAAGCAGAATGGGCTGAACTCTTTGAGTCGGTACACGGGCGTAAGCCTAGCCCCCAAGAATTTTTGGATGCTAAAGCAGCTGACTTTGATACAAGTGCTTTGGCTGCTCAAGCAGCATCTGTAGAAGCACCAGCTAACGAACCTGTCGCTGAAGAAGTAGCTCCAGAACCGGTTGCTACTGAAGAAGTCGCAGAACAAGATGACATCGCAGATGTGGCTGAAACAGCTGAGGATGCCGTCGCAGAACAAGCAAGCAGTGAATCGCCATTTGGTGCAGAAGCTTTCTCAGAAGCACCTGTGCAACAACCAACACCACAATTTGATTCAAACATGTTTGAAAAGGCACCTATCTCTTCAGCTCAAGGATTTGGAACGGTTCCTAATCCAACTGCAGCTGGCTCAGCAGATAAACCTCTTTTCAATCTTATCTTGCCGATCGTTGCGATTGCACTTTCAGTAATCTTTGCAGTCTTGGCATGGTTTGTAAGTCCTGCTTGGCTCTTCATCATCTTGACAGTCCTCGCAGTTGCGGTAGCAGTTGTTTCGCTTGTCTTTAGCCTTAAATCAAGCAAGAAATTGCTTTCAATCATCGCAACAGGTGTTGCTGGTCTCATGCTCTTTGTTTCTATTGGTGGTTTGATTTTCCAAATCTCTCAAAACGCTAGTGACAACACAAGCTCAAGCAAGACATCAAAAGTTGCTGACAAAGACGATGATGACGCTGACAAAAAAGATAATGACAGCGATTCAAAATCTGACTCTAAATCTGATTCAAAAGGTGATAGCACTGACGTCAACGATTACATTGACAAAAATGCTAAATTTGACTGGAATGAATCTAAGTTCAAGAAGTTGAAAGCAGGTAAGGATACCGTTAAGTCTATCATCAAGACTTATGGTAAGGCTTCTGATGCACAAATCTCTGGCGATGAGATGAAGTTGAATTACTCTGGTAAAGACTATGGTGAAAGTGTTTACCTAAACTTTAAGAAACAATATGACGGTACATTTATCTTGTCATATGCTTCAGGTAGATTCCCTCAAGATAAGGTAGAAGTTGATCGCTCTTACAAAGCTGACTGGACAAAAGAACAGTTTGATGCTCTCAAGAAGGGTGATTACACTGATCCATCAAATGGTACGAAACTTGAAGATATCGTTAAGGATCACCCTAAAGCTTCAAGTGCAGAATACACAATCTCAACATCTCGTCAAGGTGAATTCAAAAAAGAAATGAGTATTTCTTACAGTGACTATGATGCTGAAGATGGTAAACTCAAGAGTGTTTACTTGTCATTTGATACCAAAGAAGATGACGATACATTCTACCTTACTTATAAATCAGGTCCAGATGGCGAAGATTAATTAAGAAACAGGAGGGGAAACCTTCCTGTTTTTTCTTGATAAAAGGAGAAAGTTATTGAAATTCTTAAATTATACATTCGAGCAAAGTCAGTCTCTTGTCACCAAGGAGACCGTAGAAAAGCTCAATCAAAAAGGAAGCTGGAAACGATTTATTGGCTTGTTTATCACTTCAATTGTTATTTACTTTTTCTCCATTGCCACACCCATGTTTATAAAGGGCTTGACCGTTGAACAAGATCCTACATTTTCTTGGATTCAGTGGCCAATCATTCTTTTCTATGTAGTCATGTATTTGGTCTATCTTTTCTTTTCGATTAAGCACAGAAGAAGCCCGATGAAACTAAAATTTTGCACCTACTTTTACATGGTAGTCTTACTCGCTATCTTTACGGTATGTGCTGGTATAATGATGATGACACGACGAAATATTGTCAGTATACTATCGGGAGCTATGTTTCTTCTTTCCATTTATTATTTGATTCGAACGGTTCCCCGTAAACTGAAAGAAGCTCTTCAAAATCAGACAGAGTTTAGCCCTATGGTAGCTCTTGTGACTGAAAAGATTTCAGATGGCTTGGTCTTTTTAGGTGGAACGGGGATTACAGCTGGGCTTGTACTCTTTGACCGCTCCACAGGAAGTGACACTAGAGGGAACATTGATGCGGTGTTGATGCCTATTATGCCAGCAATATTTGTCTTTGCGACTTATGTCTTTTCCATTGATTTACTACGAGGCTATTACCTTTTTAAATATTCTGAACAATATAGAGAGCAGTTTGGCTATTCAGTTAAGGACTGGTACGGAGAGAAGTCGAAGGAGTATAGGAGGATACTGGGTTAGGGTGTGGTTAAAGTAATGTATGAAATTGATGGCAAAATGCTTGAAGTTAAAACAATTTTAAACCATATTGGAGGGTAAAATGGAAAAACAAATTAATGAAAAAATTCGTGAGATTGCTCAGAGTGTTAATGAAGAGGGGAAAAATGAGTATATCTACAATCTCTATATTCCAAAGCAATATAATTTTCCTAATAATACTGAAATTATAGATATTGAAAAAATAATTGAACAAATTAAAGGGAATCTTCTAAATCTAGGGGTTATCTTAAATGACTAACATAATATTTTCACAAGTTCAAAAGAGTTTTCACAAGAAGTTGGTGTTAGACATTCCTGATTTTCAAGCGGATTCAGGTGAAATCTTCACCATCGTTGGTGGCAATGGTGCCGGTAAGTCGACTTTTATCAAGCTCTTGTCAGGGATTTTTTTGCAGGATAAGGGCGAGGTTCG